>JAHHII010000002.1:300000-520447 GCA_019358855.1 Timaviella obliquedivisa GSE-PSE-MK23-08B
GATCGCCCCTAGTTGGCAACACGTCTGAACAGCCAATGCAGTCCTATTTGGAGAAGATGTTGTCTCATTTGGAGAAGAGGGCGTGCTCTTCGAGATACCCGCAAGGGGTCGCGCTATTTTTGTCAGGCTTTTGTCGGGTACAGCTCGCAGCCCAACGCTTTAAGTGACTGAATATGATGCCGCCAGTTCAGCATATTCATCCGGCTTTCATAGGCTGCCAACTGTACCGCCTTATCTGCACCAACTGCCGACTCATGATCACTGCCTAATTCATATCGAAAGTCCAGTGGATAGGGCGAGAACGTTTTGCCATCACACCGGGCTTTGTGGCTATCTGCCCAACGAATACCCACCAGCCAACTCGACGAGTCACCAGAGTTAATAGGCATGGCGTTTAGCCACTCATTCGGCGTTAAGCCCAGCAAATGAATCCACAGATGCGGATATTTGCGATGTCGTTCCCAAGCTGTGGCTACCAGTTGCTTGCGAGTTGCTCGGTCAGCCTGTACAACGTTGCCGAAGCAGATGCGATCGTAGCGCTCGGCAAGGTAATCAAAATAGTCCCACCCATCGTTAAACGGGTGATAAACAGGAATCGGTCGCAGCCCCATTCCTTCCAGCTTCGCGCGGGTTTTAATTTTGTTCTCCCGTCCGCCCTGGTCTAGTTCAATGAAGCCCCAGCACTTATCGCCTAACCGTCGATAAATGGCGATGTACTGTTCTAATAGTTCATCAAATCCGTCGATTTCATTTGGTGGCAATGCCAGCGCTTGATCCATGTTGCAGCCGTGAGCCTTGGCGTGTTGCTGGGTCAAGTGGAAGATGCCGGAGTCGATGAAAACCTTTTTGCCCCGATCGCACCATTGTTCAATCAAATCGACGGCACCCGCATTTTGCAATTCATTCACCGCAATCAGCAGATGATCATAGAGCGGTTCAGCTAGTGCCAGCCGCCCTGTTCCTGATGCCAGGAAGTAAACATTTTCTTCAGATGGGTCAAAGGTGCCACCGCCTGTTTTAAGCACGTTGGACACTGCCCACCCCCTTGACGTTCTCGTATTGGTCAAGGATGTGCCCAGCAATGTATTCGTCAGGCTGCACCATGACCAGCGATCGCTCTTCTGCCTTGAGAGTCAGTGGGACAAATGGACCGGGATAGGGTGCGAAAATCGCATCTTCTTTCAAATAGCCAGTCCACTTCTGCCAATCAGTCATGACATCAGCCACAACCATAATGTGCCGACCCAGGTTCCAGACATCGCCCTTATTAACCTCGTGGCGAGGGTTGGCGATCGTGATTTCTGTCAGTGCCAGCAAGGAGCCGTCTGATTTCTGCCCTGATTCCTGATGGTCGGGATCTGCTGATTCATCATCTTCAGGTGATCCTGAGTTTTGAGAGGTGTGATTGCCCCCTGCTGGTGACATGGGCGTGCCATTCTCGCCAAATATTTGTTTATCCTGAAAGTTCAGAACTCCCAAGTTGAAAATGCTGTCACATTCCTCAAGAGAAAACCCAGTCAAATCTAAGTCAAAATCAAGCTCCTGTAGAGCTTCTAGTTCCACTTTGAGCGATTCGTAATTCCAATCTGAAATGCCCACCTTATTATCGGCAATGCGGCAGGCTTTCTTCTGTGCCGGGGTCAGGTCATCCCGAATGATCACCGGAACTTCTAGTAAATCCAGCTTGCGGGATGCCAGGTGGCGACCGTGCCCTTTGAGGATTACGCCGTCCTCATCCACAACGATCGGCACATCGAAACCATATTCGATGATTGACCCCGCGATCGCGTCAATCTGGCTCGGTGGATGGAGTTTGTTATTCAGAGGATAGGGCGTAATCTTATCGATCGGCACCCAAATAATTTCAGGAGAGAACTGCTTAGCCATGCCGCAGCCTCCTAGTTAGAGTATTCATTTCTTACCTCGTAGATGCGCTCTAAAATTCCCTCAGCGAACCAGGCTTGTGACCCGTTCAGGCGACTCGAAAACATCTACTCGCAGTAATTTAATATGGGGGTCAAGCTGAATTTTGGCAAAATACAGGCACAAATCTTCTGTAGTGCCGCCAGCCAAATCTTGATGATCATTAATTAACTCAGGTAGCTCAGAACAAGAATACTTGAGCAAGTTTTCTTGTTCAATCATGTCTAAGCCATACATACCAGAGATGCTTCTTTCTGCTTGCAAATGCAGCGTCACCCGAAAATCATGCCAATGGTCATCCTGCCAAATGGGCGGGTTAAAGTGCCTGCGCCTGAATGAGTGGCTAATCTGATAGTGAAATATCACAGGGCACTCATGGGCGCAGCCTTGAGAATAGGGTACGGAAAGCCCTCGCAATGCCTCTGGGTAGTGCGATCGCGCCTTAAAGCTTGGCTTGAAGTTTTCCATTACTGCACCCCAATAAACTTATGGGTTTGCAGACTTAATCTAAACTTAGGATGCTGTTTGAGCAGGTCTAGAGTAAGTGGCAGAGTGCGATCGCGCTCATTCCATTCAGGTTGCAAACAAGCATTCCGAAGCGCAAGGTGCTTGTAGTAAAAATCAACTTCTTGCCCGGATGAAATCACAATCTTAATTTCATTAGCCCGCTGCCACATCTCTGAATGAACGGGATACTTCGGAGATAAATGCTGCTTTGGAGAAAGCGTCACCCATGTCGGATTTGGAATATTCTGCCAAAAAGCACCAGAGGTTTCAATCTGCACTTGTCGCCCAGTCGCGGCGATCGCTTCTACCAACATCGGCAGTTCTTTGTGAATGAACGGCTCCCCGCCAGAGATAACAACATGGGGCGATCGCAGTTCGTTGATTAATCCTGCGATGGTGCGATCGCTTCGAGGTGTACTTTTACCGCCGTCTGCATAACCTGTGTCACACCAAGGGCAAGCAACAGGGCAACCTGCCAGCCGAATAAAATCAGCGGGAGTGCCAGCCCAATAACCCTCACCCTGGATTGTTTCAAAGAATTGCTCGTGAATTGGCAGAGTAGTCTGCTGCGTAAATAGAGTCAAATTTTTCATAAACCGTTAATAGATGCATGGTGGATCATTCCCTAGTGCATTCTTAAACAAGTTCAGGATAAACCTATGGATACTCCCGTTGAATTGTCACTAGAACAGAAATTTAGTCTGCGATCGTTTGAGACTCAGGTAGAGCGAATGAGCCATGAACAGGCGCAGGATTTCCTGGTTAAGCTCTACGAGCAAATGATGGTCAGGGAAACTATGTACAAAAATTTTCTTAAACATGAATGGGGGATTGGAGAGCCTAAAATTAATCCCTAACTCTAATCCCAGAACCGAAATACTTGAGCAATTTTTCTATTGCTAATTCGGCATGATAATTTTAGTTATGCCACTAGAGTTATCTCGCTATCCTAAGGACTGGAAAAGGTTCTCTCATAGGCTAAAGCAACAGGCAGGTTGGCAGTGCCAATGGTGCGATCGCCCCTGTCGTCAGCCCCAAGAATCCTGGTTACAGTTCAAACTGCGCGTCTGGTACGCGTATCCCTTATACCAGGCGACTAAACTCTACTGCGAAATTGACCAGAACGCCTACTATTTTTTGCTCTCGTTGGCACATTTGGATCAAGATCCTGGCAATAGTCAACCTGACAATCTACGTTGCCTTTGTCTGCTCTGCCATCTCAATTACGATCGCCAATTCTTCCACTTCAACCGCCAAACTAAACAAGAGCGCCGAGGGCAACTTAACTTCTTCAAGCCTGAACTGCTTTTTGCCCAGTCGCTAGCGGGCAAAGGTAAAGACCCCTCTCGAATTCAGCTTGCCATCCCTAAAAAAGAAACCCCATCACGGGGAGCAGCCGTGATGAGGAATTGCCAGTCTAGCCGTAAATAATGTCGTCGTAATTCACGGTAATTTTGAGCTTGGTATCGCCCTCATCCCCGTTATCGGCGTTCATATCATAGGCCGGAAATTCAATCTTGCTAGGGAAGCAACCCTTGAGCATGAGCTTGATTTCGTTTGTCCCGGTGCCCTCATGCAAGCGCTCATAATGGATGGTAACGTTTCGCTTGTAATCAGGATCAACGCCGTCATTTTTGGCTCCGTCCTTGCACTGGTTAAACCAGGTGATATAGGTATCCCGATCGGTCGCCCGTGCAAACTGACATTCCAGCGCGTAATCTCCAGCTCGAACCCGACCACCGGGAACCCGTGACTGGTCAGCCAGGTTGATCACGCCAATTTCCATAGAAATCGCGTCACGAGTCAGGGGCAAAAGCGATCCCGTTAGTGTCGCTTCTGGCAAACCAGCAACGACCATTCGCTGTTTAGCCTTGGGTAAAATGTTGTGTTCTAGCGTACCTTTCTGCATAACTGTTTACCTGTGAGTAATTTAGAAAAATTAATTAATTCTTGGATTGTTTTTTATCGCAATCCAAGAATTAACAAGTGATTAGAGCAGCGAACCTGCCAAAGAATTTCCGTACTGGCTGACGAGAATATCTGGGCTGAGGTTGATGCCTAGCTCCTCGACAATCCCGGTCGGGATATATTTCATGTAGATGTGCAATTTGCCGTTAATGATATCGACCAAGCCGATCGAGCCATCTTGAGTGACCGCGCCACGAGGCAAGCTACCTTGAATCTCAACCGCTTGCCGGAAGGTTAAATAACGGGAGAAAACACCCCGGTTATATTCCTGCTCAGCAAAGTTATTGAGGATCATAATGATTTGATCTAAACGATCGGGCTGATTCGGTCGGAAGATCTGCTCTAAAAGTTCTTTCGCTTCCAGAAACACCCGCACATAGTTAGATTGAATGCGACGGATATGAATGAACTCATACAGCGGCGACAGTGACGGCGATCGCGCCCCAAACACCACCGAGTTGCCGAACATTACTTTAATGCTCTGAATGCCCGTCATGTTCAGTAACGCTTCGTCTTGAGCCTTTAGCTCGACAGGTAGCTTAATCACCCGCGACATTTTGGCGCTCACCCCTGCAAAAGGTACGTGGTAGCCTTCCGCGATCGAGGCATAGTTAGCTTCGCCTCCAAGAATCTCCCCGGTCAGTGAAATCAGGCGATCGCCATTCCCTAAAGGAGAAGAGATAAAGCCATAGCTAGGAAACGCCACAGACAGCGAATCACTGCGCCCTAGGTACTGATTGACAAACACTTCGGCAGTCGAAGCGGACGTGTAGTTACTGGGAATCTCACCTCGGAACTCATAGGCATTTTCCACGGCGTAGGTCGTGAATGCTTTCTGCACCACAACATCAGAAATACCAGGAAGTGCCAACTTGACCAAGCCCAGATTCTTACCCCATAACGCGCCTTCAATCACGTTGTTATCCAGGTCGGCATAACGAGTGAAGTTATAGGGAATCAGCCCTGCTAGGTTGCCGTCGTAGCCCCGCTCTAAGAACTGAGGGAACGAAACCAAAAAGCGCTTGTTAACCTGCGTCATACCGAGCAAGTTATAACCCTGTCCTACTTCCATGTAGCCAGCTTTAACCGCTTTAGTCAGCGCTGGAACGTTAGATGGGAATGCAGTTTCGAGCGTAACTTGAGTATCAGTGACGACGACGCGAACCTTACGAGCGGTCTTTGAGACAGGATCATAGAGATAATCACCCTTCTTTAGAACCGATCGGAAGTTGCTATTAGTACCTGTTACAGTCACGCCAGCCGAACTGATTGTGCCTTCCAGGGTTAACGGCTCAGCCGCGCCCGTGACTCGCAAATACGATCGCGCCACTTCATAAGGGCTAGGGTATAGCAGCTTGCCAACCGTGTCCAAATGCTTGAATTCACCCACACTGTAAAGACGGCGATCGCTTAACGCAACGATGACCCCAGAGCCGTTAGAGGGGCGAACGTCTGCACCCGCGCTCGTGGTATAAGCAGAGTCCCAAACCGCATCAGCCGTAATCCAGCGCTGATAGTTCTGGCTGCCAGTTCGATAGGCAATATTGTTGCCGTCATCGTTCACCAAGGGTTCAACAAATAGTGGATCGCTGGGGTCAAGGCTGGCATCAGGCACTTGATAAACCTGCGAACCATTGAAGCGCACCGATAGGGAAAAGTGAGTGAGCGGATACTTTGTACCCTGTCCCACCTCAATGCTCAGACCTTCGTTGCCAACCTGGCTCAACTCAATCATTGCCGATAGGCTTTGCTTGGTTAGCTGCGCGTCCGTAAAGTCATGACGGAAAGGCTTTTCAAGCTTTACAGAGGTAGTTGAAACGACTTCTACAACCTTGACCGCTTCTCCCGCTCTGGCTGGATCGACGATGTAAGCACCTGCCTGTAGTTCAGCGGTAAACAGAGTATCCGTTCCCTCTACTAGCAGGTTGTCCACTTCCAGGATCGCCGCTGTTAATGCGATCGTGAAACCAGAAGCCAAAGTCAGATGAGTCGCGTCGGTAATGGCGGTCACAACTCTAGATTGGCGATCGCCGCCCACCATCGTATAGATCGCATCACCGATCGCCAGTTCATTCAAAAACTGTGTCCCAGTTCCAATCACTTCCAAGTTGTCGATCTGAAGTGTGACTGCCCCACTATCTGAAAACGCTTCAGATACTGTTGCCGTTGTATTGCTCGTAATCGAGTCCACTACACGAGCTTCCCCGTTCACGTACACGTTAGAGCCGACGACTAACTGAGTGGAGAACTGTGTCCCAACGCCTGTAATGACGCGATCGGTAACGGTGACAGTGCCGGAAACATTCTTGAACAATGCAAAGGTTGCTGTTCCAGTTAGATCGGCGTACCGCTCGTAAGAACCTGTCCCGCTTAAGGTAGTCGGACCCGATACGCCATCCGCAACTAAGGAGTATTGAGAAGCGATCGTGAACACGACCTCACCCGATACCTCGGCGGCTTCCGTGTTGGCAATCACCTGATATCGCTTGCCGCTGCCGTTGGTAAATTCGACTTCTGCACCGACAAATTCATTTGCCCAAGTGTTAGGCGCAATTAGGGTGAAAGTGGTGGCAGTCGCGTAAATAACAGGGCGATCGCCTAGCTTGTTTTTCCGTCCACCCCAGCGTCCTTCGTTGGCTGCCGTAATTCTCAAGGCATCGGCACCGAGAGCATTTTTCAGCATGATTTCAGCCTTCCGAGCATGGGGCAATTCCACTCGGATTAACCAGAGTTGACCCGCGCCGCCGCCTGTTGCATAAAAGCCCTCGATCGCGTCTGGCATCAGGTGAGAACCATCTGCAAACAGGTGCCAATTCGGATCACGAGGATCGCCGCAAACTTCCTGATAATTAGACTTAGAAGTGAATGGCAACATCACGCCCATAGGGGCACGTTTCATCACTCCGGTCATTTGGGTGCAGCCGAATTTTGGAGCACTCAGTGCATTACTTCCCGCTCGTTCAATCACACGAACGCCGGGTTGTCCTTGCCTTGCTCCAAATACGCGCACAGCTTCTTGTACTGGCATAATATTAGTCCTGGTAAAAAATCAATTGATTCTTGAAGTAACTTGATTTGGCGCTTGTTTAGGCTGCGGTTAATTGCTTGTTGCCGCTGCTCAAAACGCCCTGCTCTCGGATGAGGAGAACCCGCTCAAAGGGCGATCGCTTGCCACCTTGAAGCACAAACTCAGAGTTAGGCAGATTGTTCTCAAGCTCAACCGCATTCAGTTTGGCGTGATCCGCTGCGAGCAAGGGATCTTCCTCGTCCAGAATGATCGCGCCTTTCATTAGCGATTGCTTGTAAGGAAGCGTCCCAATGAAGATTTGACAGAGATTGATTTCATCAAAGGTAAGCGCGATAAACTGAGTGCCTAAAAAGATTTCAGATTCATCGGTGCTGCGATCGCCCGTAAAATCTTCTGGCACTGGGATTTGCAAAGGCTCTCTTCCCAGCCTTAATGCAACTTGCTGTTGTGTGGGCATGAATTCTCCTACAGATAGACAAAAGAAAGCCACACCTTGCGGCGTGGCTCTCCAAAAACTTGTGATTTGATTCAGATTACTCTGAGGATGTTGCCATTCTAGTCAGCTTTTATTGATAGTGATGTGACTGTTTCCATATTTCATGAAACTTCCGTAATTCTGCGGAGTCATCAGTCGGGGATAAAATTCTCAAAATCCCACCCTAGCCTTGTCACAAAATCATTCACTGTCGCCGGATATTCTCAGTAGTTGGGCGATCGCGTCTCTGTGCTGATCCTCTACCTGCAACCCTTCGCCAGGAAAGGTGACTCTTATCTCTACTGAGTCCCCGTCTTCAATCATGGCGATCCGAGCCTCTGCCAGCTCTTCGTCTCGCAGCCCAAGGCTTTTTTTCACAAACGACATAATGCTGTCGTCCAACTCTGCTTCTATTTTGGGGTTTTCCATTCTGCCTGAGATCCTTTTTCTATATAGTAGGGCTGATCTCTGGTGTCTCCACTCCAGTCACAATCCCGGAAACTTTAACGCGATCGCCAATCGAAAGATTAATTAATACCATGGTGAAGCTCATAGAAGGCAGTTGAGCTTCAATGATGCTCATATCTAAATCGTCTGCCCTGATGTGATTGGAAACGATTACGCCTGTATCAGTTCCATAGGTGGGAGCGTGAATCTTGTTAACCTCCGCGATTAACCCAATTAAATGCTCTGTGGCGGCTCTAGTATCTTGTAAGTTTTGACCCATAACACAGACCTCGATCGGTTGGTCGCAGATCTGCGCGTGTTGCAGTAGTTGCGCCTGGTTCGCTGGCAGCCTTAAGCTTTCGTAAGTTTCTATATTGCGATGATTGCGGCTATCCATCAGTCTCAGAATTACGCAGGGTGTTTCTTCAATTTGAAATGGCTGATTCCCTTGAGCGACAAAGGTAGGCAAATTGTATTCAAACATAATGAACGATCGCCCCCGCACGTTAACTGTCTGAATCTGTGCCACGCGATCGGGGTTAACATCAGGAATCGGGTCGCCCGTTGAACCATCTAGCCAGCGGTTAAAGTTGACGGGCTGACTAGAAAATAATTTAGGGATGCTGAATTCCATGAGATAAGCCAGCAAATTCCCCGGTGCATAGTAGCCAAATTTAAGCTCTGAGAGGGGAGGGGATGAGCGATCGCCCAATCGTTCCAACCTCAATCGAAACCGCAGCGGACTCGCCCAATTTGCCGCCAGTGTTGCCATTCCCTCTCTAATCTGTTCCGGCGTACTGAACCCGCCCAACTGCCATGAGCCAGCCTGAAAACTCCATTCCTGATTGCCCTCATCCACCAGGGCGATCGTGATACCCTCTTCCTGCGGCTTAATCTCAAAACCTGCATATTTTAGGGCTAACTTCGCTTCAAAGGGTGGCGTGGTCAGCGTCCCCATATCGCCCGTCAGTTCTAATCTGCCCTTGCTGTAGTTGTAGCCTAGCCCAGAACTTTCAGTAATTTGAGGTGGTTTGAGGGCGATCGTGTGGATGAAGAAATGCATGGGAGTCAACGCCTGAATAATTGCTTAAGTTTGATTTTTTGAACGCGATTCGTGTTCCTCAAAGACTTATCCCACACGCCTCGCCCTGGAATTCTAATAGTCGTTTTACTGGGCTTAAAATAAACTTTATACCGTCCAAACCAGCGCCGCATCCTCGGCGTAATCTGAATCGTTGCTCCAGAGTTCTGAACTTTAGTAATCATCGTCGGTCTGCCGTTAGGGATGCCCAGCAATGATTTAGAAGCGTTCCCCATTCGCTTATGTCGCACCTGAATATGCTTGCGAATGCCTGAGCCGTTGGGGTTGCCCCGCAGGGTATAAAGATGGAGGGTGAGCGATCGCAATCTCGGTGAATGCTTGCCTCTGCCCTGCGTCCTCAAATGATCCAACATATTGTTATTCATCAGCTCAGCTCCCTCCCTTGCCCATTGCTCCCCCTTATCTGGAAGGGCTTTAAGGCTTTGCAGCTTTTGATAAAGCTTGTCCCATTGCGATCGGTGTGAAAAATTGGGCATGATTCTAGAATTATTGCTCAGTATTATCAGCTTACCCATGGCAAAGAAGGAACCCGTTAATCTCGAAGTCCCAAAGAACCTGGTCTTTAGAGAACAGCTAGAAATCCGCTACGTGCTAGTAGATGATCTCATTCTGCTAGATCAGAATCCCAAGCTGCACGATATTGGCAAGCTGGTAGATTCGATCGTGGAAAATGGATTCCTTGACCCGCCCAAATGGGATACGAAGCTGAACGGCGGCGCGGGCGGCATCATTGAAGGAAACGGGCGATCGGAAGCCCTCAAATGGATGCAAGAGCAGGGTCGAGAGATTCCTAGAGGCATTGCAGTCAATGAGCAAAACCTGTGGGCGGCACCTGTTATTTTTGGTTGCGATGCCCGTTCTGAGATTGCAGCAAAACGATATGCGATCGATCACAATAATCTCGTTATGGCAGGCGGTAACTTTTCCGCCCTAGACATGAGCCGTGCCTATGATGCCGAGTCTTACATCGCCATGCTTCAAGAGCTTGATCAGCAGCAATTTTTGCCCCTAACGCTAGATGGTGAGGACTTAGAGCTTTTGCTAGGGAAGCTGGAGGGCGATCGCGCTGCTGGAAATGGTGACGACGATCTGCCTCCAAATCATGAAAATATAAATGAACCTAAATTAGGCAAAACTAATTGCACTTGTCCAAGCTGCGGTTTTGAATGGGAGAAAGATTGATCAATCCGGCAATATCACGACTTGGTGTAACACGACTGCCCCTCTACTTCTCAACCCCATTTGATACACCACAGAATACCGCTTCCCTTCATGCACCAAACGACACCCCGGCTTAAAATCCTCTAGAGGCATATCGTGAGCGGCAAGGTAGCAGATCATCTCACCTGCCTGACTGTTGCCGCCCTTAACCGCAATTTCCTGATGTCCCTTGGGTGTCACAGGTGGAACAATATATCCCCGCACCTGCCGAGCGATCGCCTCTAGCTTATCTGCCACGCCCAAATCTCGATCGCCCGGAATCAGAACGCCAGGAATCTCCAAGGTAAAAACTTGCCCCACCTCGTTAATTAAATCAATTAATTCAGCTTCAGAGAACAACGTCATTACGCCACCCGATACCTTGATTTACCCTCGCACTTGGGCGCTTCCCTAGCCTCTACAAACTTCAGAAAAATCTCAACCAATTCAGGATCATACAAACCCGTATCGCGCTCGTAACTCAAAAGATTAATGGATTCCTCAACCGTAAAACTAGACTTGTACGTCCGATCGCTCCTAAACGCTGTCCAAACATCGCACAAGCTAAACACCCGCACCATAAACGGAATGTGATCACCCCTTAGCCCATTCGGATATCCCGATCCATTCCAGCGCTCATGGTGGTACAGCGTAATTAACGAGGCGGATTCAATCTCTGGAATTTGCCGCACCATTTCATAGCCCAGCGTTACGTGGTTCCGCATCACCGCCCATTGGGATGCGCTCAGCCGACCGGGATAACGCAAAATTTCATCAGGAATAAGCAGTTTGCCAATATCATGAATATACGCGCCAATCTCTAGGGATTCTATCTGCTCCATAGATAAATCTAGATACTCCCCAAACGCGATCGCCAGATCAGCTAAATCCTTCATTTTCTCAGGCGGATTTTTTACCATCATTTGCTGGCTAATTAAAGCCAAAAACGTTGCTTTATTAATCATGGGTTTTATCTTGAGTTTTACCTTGAACCTGTTGTAAAAATTTGGGTTTTATATTGTTCTAGGGGTAGCATTAGGCGATCAAGTTCGGTGCCGCCATTATTCCCAGAAGGGCGATCGCTGCCACCCACTTTATACTTTTTCTTGAGTCCGCCCGGCAACGAGATTTCTTCTGTATCTCGCACGGGCTGACTGAGCATGGCTAAACTTCCCGCAGACAGTTCAAAGACCTTAGCCAGAATCTCGAAAGCGACATCTGTAAATATCTTTGGAACAGGCTGCAAACCCGCGTTGTAAAGGACTTTGAAACAAGTATGGGGATATTGTAAATCAATTAATCTAATATCCCCGATCGCCATTTTATCTAGTAAGGGCAGCGATCGGGGAGGCTGCCCAGGCGCGTTCTCAACACTGTTTACCGCAATGAGCGGATAATACGTCAAAAGCGCCAAAGTCGAATCGGAACTACAGACAGTTTCCGAATACTCCATTGACGCTACTCTATACCCAATCCATTCATCCATTCGGCTTTCTATCTGCTCTAAAAAGAATTCAAGCTTCTCGGTAGAAGGCATTGTTTCTTCTGTAAAAAAGCCTAACAACAATAGTCGTTTCTGTGCTTCCAACACAGACAGATAAGCCAGTGGCATTCTGATTCCTCAAGTTTTGCGCGCACTCTTCGAGATACCTGGCGATCGCTTGGATTTAGTTATCTCAGCTTCATTATCCTGCTCATTGTCCTCTTCTTCAATGTTTTTGTCATCATTTTCATCAATAGTCTCATCCTCCTCTTTGGCTGAGTTTGTACTAGCCTCTGAAGTCGGGAGAGGATTTTCAGGAAGAGAAGTCACGATGCGATCGGGTTTGACGGCGATCGCATAACCCTTGGCAATTAACCACTCCTCTTGATCTGGGGTAAAAGATTTTGAAGACAAAGGACGCATCAAAGATACGCCCCTCACCATCATTACCTGTTGCCGCCATTTACTTGTTGCAAAAATCATCGCTTAGCGCTCAGGATAAAATTCAATCAAACCGTGTCTTTAAGCTGTGTACGACCAAGCCGTACCGCGATCGCAGCGGAGATTCACTCTCCAAATGCAATCGCCCTTTGTTTTCGCCTTCAGTGTTCCGTAAGCTACTAACAAACGGGACTCAGTTAGGGGAACGTTTGAAACAAAAGTGGACACTTCAAACAACTGTGGCTCGAATGTATTTTCACCACCAAAAGGAACAACTCCATGCCATTCAAGTTGATCTTCATCTAGCAACCAAAAAGGCAGGATATCAGGATCGTCTACAGTAGCGCCAGGTTCGTCATCAATGAACGGCGACATGACGATCGGCACTAACCCGTAGGGAGTCATGAGCGCCTTCACCATCACGCCTGGGGTGAATTCCATATCTTGCAGAATCAGGCGACGATCTTCTACCTGCTTTTGAATTTGATACCAGCCACAGCCAGATGTATAGACCGCTGTAATCTTGCGATCGTAAGTGCGGTTAGTGGTAGAGCGGGTGACATATTCCACCAATTTAGAACCCACGTTATCAGGCTCAGCCCCGGTAATATCAATCAGGTAGGGAGTCCGCCCTGCAATGATTTGGTTGTAGATGCCGTTAAACTCTAGCGGGTTTGTTGTGGCATTCCCGACGAATAGCGCTCTCTCTAGATTCTTGGTAGCACTAGCAATCATATCGGCAGTATCGATCGCCACTTGATCGCCATAGGGACGACCTTGTTGTTCATACAGCGATCGCTCGTAATGCCCCCAAGCTTTGCGACCCATAATCGCCTTAACTTCTTGACCCGTATCACTCAGGTTGTTACGCACACCCGTTTGATCTAAAACCGAAGTTTCCAGAGCGTTCTTGTTGGCAAATCCGGTTGACGGCAAACCTGTACGAACAATTTCCTTCACTACGTCATCAGTCGCAGCGACTTTTTTAATGCGCGACCATAGACTGACATCGCGGTTCAGGTAGTCGGTAATTTCTGGCTGAAAGTCAGAGCGATAGGTAAAGCTCCCCCGGTTAGTCGCGGCACCCCGAATCAGGTCTTGAACCTCCTGAGCAGCAGCTTGAACATTGACAAAAGTTGCAGACATTTTAGATTTCTCCTACTGGTTAAAGCGATCGAACTAAGCCACTCCAGTGGAGGCTTTCAAGGCGTGTAATTGATCGCGCAATGCAACGCGACGGGCGAGGGATGCCGGATCACGACGGCTTTGTAGCTCCTCTAGCTGCCCTTCAAGTTTGTAGATTTGAGCCGCTTGAGGATCGATCGCCTCTCCACTAGCAGCGGCAGAAATAGCGGTGCTGAGCCGCGCAGGTTGACCGCTGGGGTTCATCATTTCCCGAACGGATTGCAGGGTGGTTTGGCGAATCATCGCCTGCATTTCTTCCCGCTGAGTTTTTGCTTTGTTCTCAGCATCAATTGATTCTTGGGCTTTAATTGCCGCATTGCGATCGTCGGTCAATTGATTAACGTTGGTTGTGAGTCGATCGATCGTTGCTTGGGACTGGGTTTGAGCCGTAACCAATGTGCCTAAAGTCTCGGTCAAAGCTGCAAGTTGCTTAGTAATCTCTTCCACGTTCTCATCTCCTAAATCGGGTAAATTTTCATCTTGAGTTGCTGCCGCGATCTGGGCGATCGCCGGAACTAACTCCGGTCTCTTTTCCGCTACAACCTGCGTATTAGAATAAGTCGCCTTATCCGCATACAAGATACAAGCGCCCAGCAACGTGAGCTTGTCGAGAACGTGAACCTCACGTCCGTCGATCGTCTCCACATGACCCGGTGCCAGAGCATTGATAGACGCTCCGAGCTTGTCCTTTTCCAAGCGAATTTGAGCAACCCGTTCGGGCTTGTTGTAGGGGAAAAGATTGGCTTTGACCCAGAACCCGCCGTTGCGAATTTGGGCGCTCAGCATCACGCCAACAATCTCTTCATCGGCGTGCTTACTTAAGGTTGGGTCAGCGTCCAAAGGTAGATAAGGAACCTGGGCGATCGCTGCCTTCGCTACTTCTGTCGAAACGTACAAAGGGCGACCGGGACCAACCGACGGGATTCCTTCAGAGGGTTGGTCTAAGTCGAACAGTTTGATTTCGATCGGGCATCGGTTGTTATTAGCAGCGGCTTCAATGAAGTCCACCCCATTGCATTTCATCTGGATAAAATCGGTTTCTGTCGAAGCCTTAATGTTCGCCTGCACCGTCATGGCGGTTTTATAGGTCGCTGCCAAATCTCTAAGAATCGTCGTCAAATCAGTGATCATGCTCTCGACTTCGGCGGGGTCGCTTTCGTCCTCACCCTCGGTCATCTCGTAGCATTCCTCAGTGAAATAGTAGGAAAACATATTGAGAGCAAGGTCAAGGCGGTTGTACCAGGTGCAGCGGCGAACGTACCGCACATAGTCCGATTCAGCGCTCAGCAAGTTGCTTTGACTGGCTTCAACTCCATCTTCATCCGTTGCTCCAGCCTCTTCTAAGAGCGATCCAATATCGTCCAAAAAAGAAGCCATAGACTTCTGAATTGCTTTAAGCTTCTTTGCGTTTTTGCCGCTTAACATTTTGCCTGCGGCGGAGACGGCAGAAGTATCTGTGTGTCCGAATCCGTTAAATGGTCTACGTTGTGGCATGGCGTTTAGTGGGGTTCTTTTGACAATAAAAAAGCCACGGATGGCTAGGCGTGGCTCAAAGGAGGGTTAAATTTTGGATACTAACGGTCGTTTTTATATTGTTGATTTATCCTACAGCAAGCATTTTGAAACGGGTTAAATTGGGTAAGAATCAAGCGATCGCCCCTGCTTTAGGCTTCCCGCCGAACTCCTTCCCTGATTCATCCTCAAGCGGATCGAACCCCAGCTTTACCCGTCCCTCATCCCGTGTGATCAATCCACTATCGTAGGTTTCCCGAATCTCCTGATTTCTTACAGCCTCCGATCGCGGCTCTCGGTAATCTCTAACAAATCTGAACCCTGGCAGGAAAAAATCAATCACCTCCCCGTCATAGCCCTCATCCATTGTTTGAGCGATCGGGATAATGGCGCGCTGAAAAGTGGTGTCCGCAGAGGCTTCACTGGTCGCGCGGTTATCGTGTTCCGTGATATTGGCATCACGGCTAGTCAGGGAAAAAGCCAACATGACGACATTCGTTAAAAACTGCGAGTATTGCAGATAAAGTTGATCATCCCCCGATGCTCCAATCTTGATCGCTGTCGCCGTCCCAACCCCGCCCATAATGGGTTTCTTCTTTTTCTGAACCACTTCCAAATCCCAGTAAGACCGGAACGCCGTTAGCTGGGTTTCGTTGACATTCCCCAAGTGTAAAAGCCATTCCTGAGCCGCCTCGCTGGTTGTCTTTTGCTGGTAGTCGGACAGTCCCAGCCAGGCATTCAAAAAGCCGTATGCAACCTCTAGAGGACTAGGGGGGACTAGCTCGTAGGAATTGACATTGTTGAGCAGCATAAAAGCATTTTCGGAAAGCAGCGATCGCGGGTTGCCGCCTAACTTGTAATCTAAGAACTTAGGCACAACGCCCTCAACGTAGGGACTCCATTTAGGGTTGATCCGAATGAATGCCGCATCACAGCTCCAGAGCCAAAAGGGGCGCTCGACCTCCCCCGGCTGGCGTTCGCAAACGGCATAGTTGAGGGTTAGCAAATCGTCAATTAATGCTGAGGTAAGCTGGCGGTAGTTGTTCAGGGTTGCCTCGGCGTTGGGGCGCTTAATGGCGCGTGTCGCGTTACTAGCCAGGGCGATCGCGGCTTCATTGGTTTTCTTGTCGGCAGGCGGCTCAATGTGCCAGGGCATCCTCAGAACGCCCTCTGTGATTTGCTTGATGGCAGAGAACGCCAAAGCGACCTTACTGAACCGTCTGAGCTGACCTGCCTGGATGCGATCGGCGTTAGAGATGGGGCGCAGTAAGCTCTTTTCCTGAGCAAACGGATAGATCGGCAGACTGGAAAGAGCCGAGTTCTGTTTGATGGGAGTGGATAGCCGCTTGTTGTTCTTTGCCATTAGTAATCGGGGTGGCGAGTGAATGTGGATGGGTTCTCAATCGTAACGACTCGCCCTGATTCTAGCCCTGTGAAAACTCGCCCGATCGCGTTTTGCTTGAGAAATGCTCTATAGCTCTTGGGGCTTGCCTTCTGGGTCATCAAAAAGTAGGGTAACGTTGTCCCATTGTAGATAACTTGTTTAACTTCACTGCGATCGAGAGCGTACCCAGCACTGGCAACCGGAGTCGGAATAGTGGATTTTAATCGTTGTTGAAGCGTGTTTAAGGACATAAAAAATCAATTGATTCCAGGAATTAATGATTTAACTTCGTAAATTGGGGTATTGGCGATCGTTAGGATAATGCCCTCTTTCTCCCTGCGATCGGGCTTCCGGCGAAAATGGATGTACGGCTGTTGGATAATCTTCATGCTGTCTTGCGAGAGTATTCCGCCCTTAACCAAGCCATCCAGAATGAACTTAGCAGCAGCAGAAGTGTTGTCCCAATCCCGCCCACTGTTCTTCACCACCCACAGAAACGAAACCCAGACCTCGCCTACAAACTTGGGTGCATTAGCCGATTCGATCGCGCAAATATTTGTCCATTGCGCCTTCATCTTTGCACCGATTGACCAATGCGATCGACAGGCTCTAATCTGTTCATTCAGCCCTGGCGGAATCGGGTACAAAATCTTAACCCACTGCGTTTGTTCCATCAGAGTGCCGCCGCTCCATCTGCTGAAACTTTGGCAACTTCAGACGTAATAAAATCCGACCATATTTTGTTCCCCTCTAATCCCGATGCTCCCACTCCAGCAACAAACTGGCTCTTGCTCTGATAGGGCGCGCCGTTCCGCAGAGCGATCGCCTGCTCTGGATTCATGCCGAATTTAACCTGCAATTCTCCGTCCTTGACCCTTTTGTCGCCCAGTAATTTATTGATTTCTTCAATCACAAAAGCCTCTCGCGCTGCCGTATCGTCAGCTTTATCCTTCAGCTTGTCGTCAAAATAGGCTTTCCATTCCGGCGGGTCTGAACCCACTCCAGAAGGTTGCTGCAACCGCATTTTCAAGCCGCACCCAGCGATCCCGTAGAGGTTCCGAGCCGTTGCACCTTTAGCAAAAATGGCGCTCTGCTCTGTAAGTTCCTGACTGGCGATCGCCGCTGTAATGGCTTCTAAATCCCCCTTTAATTGCGGCAATATCAGGGCTAAATCTTGAGGCAACCCCACAGCCACACCACCCATGATCGCGGTGGCTAGATTCGCTGCGTTTACGCCTACCCCATCTGTTTTGGTGGCAAGTTGGAGGGCGATCGCCTGCTTGAGTTTAGGTAGAATCTGAGTCAGAACCTCTTTAGGAATCAGCCCCGCTGTTGCTGCCTGAATTAAGGTGCTTGGGGATAGGGCAGATACAGCGTTAGCATCACCCATCTGATTCGCCTGCATTAGAGCAGTAATTTGCGAGTTCTCTGGCTCCGTTAAGCAATCTGCAAACACCTGTTGCGTTAAATTAATCGTGCCTTGGCGTTCCCGTTCCGCCTTTGTTAATTGCGATCGCAGTTTAGTTAACGCCGTCTCAGTCAAAGGCTTGGCAAAACGATGGTCTGAAAGCTTGCCGCCTAGCATCTTAAAACCTAGATCTACCTCTGCAAAATGAAAGCCTTTTTTGTCAGGGAATGGGTGTTCAAAATGAATTCTAAACGTGTCGCAATAAACCGGAATATTAGCGATCGCTCCTTGGTTGTACAACAGTATTGGAGCCGTCCCGGTTTCCTCATCAATTTCATGAAGCGTGGCACAATTTTCCGCCTGAGTAGAAACATCATCACTCAGGCTGTAGAACTGAAGCTTGACGCTAAACGATCGCGGGGAAACGCTTTTGAAGGTAGAACCTACCCGAATCGATCGCCCGTCTTGAGTCGTCCATTCAGAGCTTTGATCGCTGTTTACCTCGACGACAGCAACGCCCATATCTAAAGGTTGACCTTTGTAAGCCCCTGTTAGAAACGTGATGCCCACTGGGTTTAAGCTGCCTTTGGGAGCGGCTGTCGCCATGCCTGTAGAAACGGGTTCTGTTGCCACTATTGCACCTCTCGATCGCTATCAAACGGAACTCGATCGAAGCACAGGCGATCGTTACTCATTGCACCATTCCACACGCCCAAATAGGCACCAAAGCAGCCACCATAACAAGCGCGGTCACTGTACTCGCCAGCGGCTTCTAGGGAGGAAAATAAAGCGCTCTTAGCAGTGCCTTCTAGATCGTGAATTGTGACTTCAAATAGTTGACCTGGAGCAATAACTTGAGTAGGCATTGTTAGTTAATCGTTGAGAGGTTGAAAAGCGATCGCCCCTGTCCATAAAGCGCCATTAATAAAAACCCCAGTCGGGTTAATCTCAATGGTGGCTTGTTCTCCAGCGGTAATGGTAATGTTCGCCCCATCGACCAAAATCTTAGAGAGAACCTGTCCTTCTGGCGTTGTACCTTCGATTAAAATTCCCTGATTTTCATCAATTTTTAGACGGGCGTTATGCGCTCCTGTAACCGGGAAAATTAAGGGGTCTTGCTTTCCATTTTTCCCCTTCTTCCCCTTAAAACTAAAACCACCTGAACCAATTCCAAAGCTCCCCCACGGCGTACTCAGACCCGCACCCGCATCACTGGCAAACACTTGGCTCACGCCCGATGCCGATCGCAGTTCAGACATCACCGCATTCGCCACCACACGAGGCGTGGGCAGGGTGCTAGGGATAGAGTGAAAGGATTGATTTAGCGCTCCCAAAGCCTCGTCTAAGGCTGGCGTTAGCTGTTCTGAGAATTGGCTCATCACTTGCTCTAGTGCGGGTAATGAGGGCGGGTTTTCGGCAAGGCTAGCTCTAAGCTGGGGAATCTCCCTCAGCGTGGGCAACGCCCGTCCCAACGCTTGAGAGGCATTAGCGATCGCCCCTTTTGCTCTCTGTCCTAAAACGTTCGTAAATAAATCCCCAATCTCACTCTCACCCGTCACAACGCCACGCACTAATTCTGTAAATTTGGGCTTTTCTAAATGAGCCTGAATCCCTTCTGGCAGGAGCTTCCACACTTTCTCTATGCCTGCTTGCAAGTCTAAATCAGGAGTAATGGCGCGCTCCTTCGGAGATACCGCAAGGGTCGCGTCCCTCTCTACTACAGCCTGAGATAAAACCAGAGAATCAATTAATTCCTGAACCTGACTAATGGTGCCGTGCAGTTCCAATGCCGATAAATTAGCAAAGCTCTCATAACCATTAGGCAGCACTTCGCTAAGAATCATCTCAGCTTGTAAGGTAGGCTGGTGGCTTAATCCCCGCAAAGTTGCTTCTAGTTCGTCCGGTAAAATATTTAATCCTTCGGTTTTCAAAAATTCATTAATTCTAGGAAAATCAAAGTTTTCTAAAAGACTGGGTAAGTCCCTGGCTAGACTGGCGATCGCCGGATCAAGCGCTTGTTCTACCTGACTAGAGAGCAGCTTGCCAAAATCATCCACCGAGAATTCTTGCAGCTTATCTAAAACGTCCGCACCCTGCGCCGCCGCCGTTCCAACGCCCTTCTCTAACCTTTGAAGTGTGTTAGAAACTTGACTCAATTGATTGTCTAGCCCTAATTCAAAGCGCTGATTCAATTCAGAGATCAGGTTCATCCCTTCACCGAGCTTTCCCGTGATCTGCTTTGCCTGATTAATGAGTGTCCCGATCGCAGGCATTGGGGCACTCAAAACCGATTCGATCGCCGCTAAATTTAGCTCAGAGCCGAACGCTTCAGAGCGAATCACCGCTGCCCCATCCGATCCCAAAATGCTGACAGCATCCCCCGCCGATCGCTGGGTGATATCGCCCTCAGCACTCAGAACCGTACTCGCTAACGGATTTTCTATGTTCACCGTGCCGTCCGCTTGAAGATGCGATCGCGCCCCGCCCTGAGTTTGGTTAATCACATCCCCAGCGCGAGATACCTGCTGAATTACCCCGTTAGGATATCCGTCCGTCCGTTCGGCGTTAACGTCATCTTTAATGCTCATCACCTCACCGGGGGTATGCGTTCCATGTACGCCTTTTGCCCGATTAAACATGGGGTTAGGGCGATCGATTCTACTATGCAAGCAACCCAACATAAGAAGCTGTTGAGGATTGCCCAGCATTGGTAAAAGAGCAATTTGTGTACCCGCTTGCAGCAGTCGATGGGAGCCGCCCACGCCGCTATTATTAACGAAGTCTTCTAGTACCCAAACCCATCCATCCCAACCGTTAGGCAGGTTATCAGTTGCAGAAATTAGATCGCACTTTACCTTAATTCGCCCCAAGCCCTCTGGGTCAATATCATCATTTTCAATGCCTGTCAAAATGCCAGGAATCCAGCCGGGGACAGTGCCGTCTTTCCATTCCTGAGTATGGGATTCAATTAGATTGGGGCGTAGCAGGCGATCGATGCTCATTTTTTATCGCCTTGTCGTTTTATCGATAATTCTAGAATCGAAAATTACCAAAGGATCAGCATTCTCAGCAATAACTGAAAACGACTGCCACGCCATGCGATGAAAACGATCGCCAGCAAAGTTCTCAAACGGGAATCGAGATGTTGTGACGACTGGAGTTGTTTTACAGCGATCGCTCCTAAAAATAATGCGACGGGCAATATTTTTTGCCGGAATCTCATCTAGCAAAGGCAAAATCAACTCTCCATTCACACCCATCATTCGCTGACCAATCACGCGCCCAGCACTGTCCACACTGGGAAAAACGACGACGCAGGGATATTCAAATTGCGTCCGCACTGAAGTGAATGTTTTTCTCAGCCCTGCTCTGAACTCAGGCAGTAGGAGCGATCGCTCAAAATCCATCTTTTTAAGCACATCCATTTCCCTGCTAATTTCTCTTCTCCGTTTTGCTAATCTCAAGGCATCACCTCAATTTTGATACTCTGCTGAATCTCTAAAAGGTGCCAAGGCTTGATATCTAAATCCTTTAACGGCACATTCGTTTGAGCGTGTTTAAGCTGCACCAACGGCACTGCATAAATGCCCCGCACCCGTTCCAACGCCTCAGCTAGGGATTTATTGTATTCCCGATCGCCCCACACACCATGAGGGGGATTCAGGCTATCAGTAATAGCCGTTGCAGCTAGATTAAACGCTTCCACCTGAGAGATATCAGATAAGACTTTAATCTGAACTAGCCCATCGATCGGGATGATTTCAGCGGGGAATACTGCCAGCCGCTCATCCTTCATTCTGCGGGGATTAATCTCAGCCTCAACCAAAGAAACATAAGTGGAAGGGTAAACCGCGATCGCTCTTAAATCTCTAAAGAACCCGTCTACCCCAGGCATTCGCCCCCTGATCACATTCACCTTTTGCGCTCCCACTCTCAGGGCGTAGAACTGGAAATCCCTATCCGTCACACAGCGATCGCCCGTCCTCAACCAGTCGCGGGTACGATACACGGCATCAATTAATCTTTCAGAACTGCGTCCTTCTGTAATTACGCCCTCATTTGCAGCAGTGTCCACAAAAGCCAGCGATCGGGGAATCTGCGAGAACTCCCCTTGTCTGATATTCGGCAGTTTGCCAATCTGATTTAATCGGCACGGAATCAGAACGGTATTTTGATCCAATTCCATTCGAGCGCTGCTAATCGTGTAGACCGATAAGTTCGGCTGGTAGAGACTGCGAATCTCAATGTTAATCGGAATATCAACGGCAATATTCCGGGCGATCGCGTCTTGAGAACGGGTAAACCGGACATTCAACACAGAATATTCAGCGGCTCGTAACTGAGTGCCCATCATCCGCAGCCACTCCAGCAACGCAGCATCAGGAACAAGATTAAACTCGTGAGCAATTAAGCTCTGAAGATACACCAGAACGCTTGTGAGAATGGCGTGAGCGCTGCCTGGAGTTTTAGCAGAGAACGGGGAAGGCTCTCCTGTGGGCAAGGGCTGAGCCAACCTATCCATGATTGCGGCATAGATCTGATCATCGCTAAAGCCATACAACTCCGGAGAAGGAATCAGGCTTGGATCAATCTGAAGGCTCTGCTCTAGCTCGTAGTAGCGATCGTAAGTGGGCATGATGCTAACGCCATTTCCTCAACACAGCTAATCCGGTGCCAATCGGCACCTCTTCAATAAATCTAATGTCCCGATACTCTTTCAGCCATCGCTTTACAATTGCCTTTTCGTCGTCTCTCCGAAAGTCATCTAGGATAATCCAAGTATTCTGATGCATGAAGTCTTTCAACTTCTCTAGAGCCGGATATCTAGCCTGCGGCTGCGTTCTGGCAGGTGGGCTATCGATTAAAATCAGATCATAAAAACCCCGCTGTTTTGGTTGAAGTGGATCAAGGTTAAACCATCCATTAATCAAAGGGCAATGTACCAGAGAACTGCTCTCTAACTGTTTCTTAGATAGGACAGCCCTAACTTGCGTCAGCCATTTTTGACTATGTTCTAAAGAAAGGGATTTAGAAATCAGTCCCTTTTGCTTTAGAGCTTCTAAATATACTGTAGACAAGCCGGAGCCACACTCTAGGACAGAATCAATCTGATTCCCTTTAATTAATTCATTAAGCCATTCAAGGCATCTCAGGCTTAATGCCCAGTTTGTAAAATCCTTCGGCTCTAATTCAGGGAACAACTGACGGAATGATTCTATAGCCATAAAAAATCAATTAATCTATTTCCTGCTGTTTTTCTCCATCTCTTCACGTTGCTTTTGATAGGTTTCACTCAGTTTTTTTACGAAGTAATGTCGCCGCTGCATTGAGAGTCGATAAACCTCCTCAGCCGAACTGAATGGCGCTTGCTCTCCAGTAATTAGAAAAAACGTCTCATCATTGAGGCGATCGTCATCCGTTATCGGAATCAGCGAAAGTGAGAAACGAAGGGATATCGCGCCAGGGCACCTCCGCCTTATATTCAAATCCGCAATTTCTACAGCCCATGTCCATCTGCATTCCGGGGCCGAATGAGCCAAGCTTGCCCACCGCCTTCAACAGGTAATCCCGATCGCGGGCATTCAGGGCTTTAAACAAAGACTCGACTCCTAATTCAGAGATCCCAGAGCGATCGCTGTTCTGGCTTTTCCCATAGGCTTCGCTTTCAGGAATGCCGACAACGGTATGCATGAGCAGTTCATGGTTGAGCCGAAGTTTAGCCCTCTTGTCATCCTGCTTTGCCAGCCGCTTCATGTCGTACATGCGAATGGGGCGCAGAATAACGCGCTTAATCATGTCGTCAAACACCTTCGCGCCTGTTGGCAGAAACACCTCAACATGAGGACAATTCATACCCTGAGCCACTTCAATCTCGGTAGACGATAAATCTGAATACTCGCCTTCTCGGTCTTTATTGACCGTCTGACACGCAGGGCATTGACCCTGAATTTGGATCTCTTTGCCGAAGTTTTCCAACCTAAGCGAAAGCAGCATCGTGAGCGCGTCCGCGAGGTAAAAGTTCTCGAATAATGTGTTGGGTTTAACACTGGCTTGTTGGGCTACCTCCCGAACAGGAATGTCTCCAATAGTATCAATCATCCGTGCCAGAAAATGAGGCAGAATATCGGAAACCTTGTCTCTAAATCGTGTTGTCAATCCCGATAAAAACAGCTCATCTTCTCCGGTATAAGGCTTGACAGTATACGTTGTTAATTTCTCACCTTCCGGGGTAAACCAACCGATCGGAAGCTGTCCAGGAAAGGCTTTTAGTAAAACCATCTCCGTCTTAATGTCGGTATACGGGGTGGTCGGCTTCTCGTCAATTAACGCGATCGCCTCTTCAGTTGCAAATCCTTGAGCAGCGGTCTTAACCATAAAACACTCACAAGCCTCTTGTCGTTGTTTCTTAATCTTGATCAGTTTGTCGCAAATTAATGCAGGAATCGGTAAAAACTTTACGGCTAAAAGATTACAGCCTGCCGCCTCACGCTACAACGCTGATATTACCCAGAGATTGCAGAGCGAACAAACCCTGAAAACGGAATCTTAAGGATTGATCACCACCGCAGGGAAAACCAATGTCAAGCTTGATTACGATCGCCCAATCCTTTCGCAGCACTGAACCTCAGCAACAAGCGATTCAGTGGTTCCAAGATTCAACCGGGAAGCAGAAGCAGCAAGAATTCGCCCTGCAATGGCGCAATGGCGAGGACAAGGGAGCAATTAGCTTTGTCGATGCCTTTAGATGCTACAAGGCTATCGCTCATCAGAATGCTGCCCTCAAGTGGCTGGAGAGCAGCAGCCAGATAAGAACCATCATGGAACTAGAGAGGTTATGGAAAAAAATAATTGATTCTCCCAGCCAAGATATTAGGCTGAAGGTGCCTTATTTTCAGCAGGTGGACAATAAATTTGAACCGATGCGGACGTGCAACACCTCTAGCTGTGCCATGGTAGCTCGATTTTTAGGCGCGAAAATCTCCAGCGACGACGAATACTATCAGCACGTCATTAAGTATGGCGACACGACCGATCATACGGCTCAGACCTATGCACTGAAGGCGGTCGGTATTCGATCGATTTGGCGGACGGATTTAGACTTCGCGGATCTAGATGGGGCGATCGCGGCGGGTCTACCCGTAGTCATTGGCATTTTACATCGAGGGACGCTGAATGCTCCCGAAGGTGGACACATGATTGTCGTGATTGGATTAACCAGCCAGAAAGACTATATCTGCCACGATCCATTCGGCAGCCTACTGGATGCCGCTGGCGGGTATACGGGTGATGTGACTAATGGCTGTGCAGTGGTTTACCCTCGCGCTGTCCTGAATCGTCGCTGGTTGGTAGAGGGCGATCGCACGGGCTGGGGTCGCTTGTTCTCCAAGATTTAGAACAAAAAATCAATTGATTTCCCAAATCCGTCACGCTGTCGGATTTGGGTTTTTTTATGCACTGAAAACAACCCGCCGATCGCTACTCCTTAATCGCTTTGCTGTTGCCTGATCTAGCCCATGCTTGCCTGTAGCCCGATCAATCTTCTTTCGTGGGTCTTTGGCGTTCCGATCGATATTGCTGCCATCGCCAATCAGCACGCCACCCCGTAGGCGATCGCACTCTACCAATTCCATGCCCTTGTACAAGCATTCGGATTCCTCAAAAGCTCCATTTGGGCTAAGTTCTTGATACGTTAACCTGTAGCGAACCAGCGTCCATTTGCCGATTTGTGAATACCAGAGAATAGAGAATTTCTGCCCTGGTAAAAGATTGAGATTGTTCGGGGTGGTGAAGAAACGAGGGTGAAGCATATTGTCTGAATGATGGGAAACCTGATTCAAATTCTTATTTTGGAGAGCTATGGAACAGCCCGTTGCATTGTCTTTGGAACAGCAATTTAACTTGCGATCGCTTGAAGAGAAATCAAAGCATCTACCCCTAGAACAAATTCAACGGATGCTGATTGAAACGTATACTCAGATGATGCTTAACGATGCAAGGTACAAAGCTGAACTGAAAAAACAGTGGAGAATTTGAGGAAACCCGACAAAACGAATCTTGTCGGGCGCTTGTCGTTATTTTGTGAAAGGTTGCACTTCGGGTGAGTGCAAGTCAATCATATTCCAGAATCAAACCATCGGCGGCTGTGGCTGCGGTAAAACATCTCTAGGATTAACCGCGCCTTGGTTGGGATCATGAACCTCAAAATGCAGGTGAATGGCATAGGCATTATCAGACCCAAACCCACTGCCACCCCGCACCGCGATCGCTTCTCCCCCCTTCACCTGCTGTCCTACCTTCACCTTGATTGAAAGCAAGTGAGCATAACGGGTCATGAATCCAGTGGGGTGCTTAATATCAATCATCCGACCGTAGCCGCTGCCGTCCCAATCTGCAAATTCTACCGTCCCATCACCCGCTGCAAACACGTCATCACTACCGAAGCCGCCCAGGTCAATCCCTTCATGCATCCTGCCTCGCGCCGTTCCAAACTCGCATTTCTCCCCTGCCACATTGCAGTCATTCGGGTTCATTGCCCACTGTAAATTAGAGGGGCTAGCTCCCCCCGCAAACGATCGCACTGCCGCCGCTGTATTTTGATCGGGCGGCTGGCTGGCATCATGCCTAAATATCTGAGGCTTGGGTGCATTCGGGTCGGGCTGATGGGCGAATAGTTCCATTTCCAGTGTCCCACCGCAGTACAGCTTCACAGTTTCGATCGTCATTTCTCCGTCTAAACCCGTCCCAAAGTTTTTACCCTGAAATTTCTTGGTCGGTGCAAACGTGAGCAATTCTGGATATTCAGCCGGGTTTAGCCAAGTGTGCAATTGAATCACTTTTTCCCGATCGAGGGAGTGTAAGCCTAGCGCATAGGCGAGGGCATCGCCTTGAGTGGGCGGGTTAACGCTGCCACCCGCGATCGCCCGACTGCCAGCATTGCCCGTGTCCACACAGTTCAAGCCATAGTTGCCGGGGAGCGATAGAGAAGCGATCGCATTGGGGTCAATCCCTGATTTGAATACCTCAATACCGCGATCGACACAAGGCTTAAACACCTCTCCATAATCGTTGTTATAGCCCGTTGCAGAGCCGTTAATTCGTCGCCTGACCTCGTGCCAATCGCCAGCGTCCGCAGGTTCTACGCAGCGTTGATCGGGGTTGTGTTTCCCCATCCAATACAGGATTGCTACCTGAGCGGCAATCTCCGGTTCATTCGCCTTATCGGGGTTGTTCACTAAATCAATGCCCAGCAAATCGCCCATTGATTTGTAGTTATAGTCCCAAGTGAGCTGGAAGTAACCCCGCCCATAATAAGGAGCGTAGGGAGCGCTGCCGCCCTCTATCTCGCTGCGGGGTACGAACTTGGGTAAAGTTTCCACATAGAACGTGGCAACGATGCCGACTAACTGATTCTTGCTCGTCAGTCCATTCGCCGCCATTGCCTTGAGAATGTAGGGCAAATTCTTTTCAACATCACCCCGATTTGCATCAGGACAAACCTTCAATATCTCCTCAATTGTGGGCGATGGAGGCGCGGCGTTGGTAACTGTAGGTGCAGGTTGAGCGGTGCTGGAAGCGGCTCCGGTAGTGGGGGCGATCGGCTGGATGGGTTGGGTGTTTTCCACTTTAATAAATCAATTGATTTTTTAACTAATCGTGCTTAATTGCGGTGAATGTGAACGTTAGTCAATCGGCTCCCAATCGTCATTAATTTCCAGCATTGGTACAGTTTGATTTTTCAACTCATGCCAGCAATCGCTCAAAAACTCCCATTTACCAGCCCTGACAAACGAATGACAACGATGTGCCTCGTCAACATTTGCGTTGCAAAGCAAAGACGGGGAAAAGGTTGGCGCATCTAGATTCCCGTCAAAGCTCCATCGCTTTAAGTCAAAGGGATGCACCGTTTTGCAGCCAGGGCAGTAAGCCATCATTAAGTTGTCGCATTTTCTTAAAAATTTACCTTGTGCGCTCATGAATTTCTTTTTAAGTGGTAGAGGCGATCGCTTGTATTGGCTGTGTATCTACCATGTTCTAGGGGTGAGGGCAACTGAATTCGGCAATGGGTTCACCACACCAGACAGATAGCTCACAGGCAACGACTACCGCTTCTCTAGGAGTCTTGTGAAGATGCATAGCCGTTATTGCAAATTCTTCCCCCGCTCCAATTGCCGCAAACTCTGATACTTCAAAAACATTGATACCGCCATAGCTTCTGAATAAATGCCCATCAAGGGCGATAAGGTAATGGTTCTCAGGTCTAAGGCTAGAATCTCTTTTCCTTACCCAATCGTCGAACTCAAAAAGAAAATCCATCACCCCATCCATCGTTGCCGCAGCAGGTTTATGATTACGGCTAAAGATTTGCATCAGCGAGCCTTCACAAGTCAGCCCAGTAAGACCAATAATCATCCCGTTTTGTTGGAATAGCTTGGAGCTTGCGATCGTGCGATCGCTCATGATTCGAGATCCGATAGTGGTGATTGAATCGGCTGCAATCTCAATTCGGTCGGCGTATTTTTTGGCGGCAACTACAGTCATTATTTACTTTGTGAATGGAGCGGTGAAGTAACGCTTAATATCATGCCCAACTCAGCACCCTACTTTAAAGATGAGTTGAGCTGATTTTACGGCTCTAGGGCGATCGCACAATTCCCATCAGTTCACAAATCATCTCAGGAGAAATGTTGCTGTCATCTCTGAGATGATCAACCAAAGTCCTGTTGAGTTCGTTGCAGATAAACATCATGATCTGCTGCGAGTCACCCCAGCAAATCGGGCTGCTATATGTACCGTCAATCACTGGACAAATCCGATACTGAAGCTGTGCCTCCTCGCAAGAACTGACCTCAAAAACCATCGTTCTCATTCGTTTACCTCAACTTGTTAAAGATAAGGAATAGCATAAGGTGTCACAATCACGGGCTGAGAGTTGTAATTCTCCACAACTACGCCGTTGGAATACTTGCCAGTCTCAGAACTAATGCTCACCCCAGCGATCGGATCTACAATGCCAGCAAAGTAATTGTCAGGATCAATCAGTTGCTCATTTAGAGGTTGGGCGATCGTGCAGCCAGCCGTAACTAGAGCGGAGATAGAATCGCCATAAAGGTAATTATTGACCGTATCAATCTCATAGATAATCACTTCCTCAACATCCTGATAAAGCGCCGTCCTAATGTACGCCCTTGTTTTGGTAAAAGTCAGAGCAGAGGCGATCGTAAACCTTTTACGATTCGGCAGTGTTCCTGTTGCCATTGCCGTGACTGAAATAATGGTTTGAGGATCAACCGGATCATAAGGGAAGCGAACCGAAGCCGTCCCCGGCACATTCACCCGCCCATACACTAAAACGTCATCAATGAGGGCGTTATAAGTAGACGCGAGTTGAACCACCTGTGCCACCCCTGGTAAGCCAGTTAGCATGGTCTGCAAAACAACATAGTTTCCTCGCATCACACTAACTTGGGTGCCAGCGACAAAACCCGTCCGACTTTCGAGTGTGACTTGGTTCAAACCCGTGTCCACCCCCACGATCGCAGACTGGGCGATCGGCGCTTGCACACCGGGAACCGTAACAGGGTTGAGGTTAATCAGAGGGGCATGGCTAGAGATTGCCACAGAATCAATTAATGTTTGATTATTAAATAGATCCGCGATCGCTGCCTTAGCCGAATCCCCTACGTTCACCTGCCCTTCCAGCAAGGTTTTATCCAGAGCGATCAACCATTGCCAAATCCTCAGCCCTGACGAGGTAAGATCCAATGCTGCCAGCGTATCGGCTCTGAAGTTGGGCGCGTTGATCTTGGCTTTGAGAATGCCATTCACATACAGCGACATTTGCGAGTTTGCCTCAGATATTTGCAGAAATATCTTCAGATGCTCAGTCGGTAAATCATCGAGCAAGTTAACCGGAATACTGCCGACGACCATATTGAGCTTACCGTCCACAATGCTGGCTTTAAGATTGCCAAAATCAAACAGCAAACCGTCCCCGCGCCATTCCCGCAGCTCGGCAAAAAAGCCGAAGGTTTTCATCCCGGCGATCGGGCTATGTCGCCAACTCAGCAAGGCTTTGTTCCTAATCTCAATCTCTCCATCCTGATAGACCATGCTGGTACGGAAGGGGCGTTTCTCTAGCTGCATTCCACCCCAATCAATCGAAACGGTGGATTCAGAGTAAAGCTCGATCGTTACAAGCTGGGCGGGTGCTTCTCCTAGTACAGCTTTCATTGCAGTGGTAACGCCATCTGCAAGCAATGTTACAGGCGTAACCGTGACGACGTTTGTCCCCCCTGTAATCGTGTTGTTCGTGATATCGTAAGCCCGATTATTCACAAGAATCTGTCCACCAATCCAATCGCCAGGATTGATGGTGTAGCCACTGGGAATAGTGAGGGTGAGGGTATTTTGAGTCAGGGCCGCGATCGCATAGTTCTGCACCTGATGAACACTGCCAGGGAAAACGGGTTGCCGTCCAGCCGTCCTAAATGTTTTCTCAATTAACTTATAGCGATTGAGAGAATCATTTAATTCCCCCAATCCAACAGAGAAAAACGTTCCCGTTCCCGTGATTTGCAAGAAATCACTCGCACCGAAAACACCACCCGCTAGCCGCAAAATCATAGAGAGGGTGTAATCGGTGTCCGCCTCTAGCAAGAAATCTCGCTTTAAGCTTTGACTGGCACCGCTGCCGACATCCCACCGCAGGCGATCGCCCAAATAAGAAGCGTCCGGTGCAGGTGCATAATCTTTTCGCACCGTCACGTTAGAGCCTTTCAGCCAGATGCTTTGAGTTAGATCTAGGTTCCAAGTGACCAGGTTGGCGCAATCTGGCTCTAACAAAAATGACCCATCTTCGGAATGGAAAGCCGGATAGTAGGATTGTACTGGATAAAGGTTTAAGGAACCGTCTACTGTGCGTTCCAAATTAACGGGAGAGGGGCGGCTAAAGTTCGCTACATCGCCAGAGCTGTTTAAGCTGACCAGAGAACCCCCGATCGAAAAAACGTAATCGTTATCACTCACTGAGATTACCTGCTAATTGGGATTGACGAACCACTGACTCAGCCGCATTCAGCAAAACTTTCGCTCTGGTTTCTGGGTCTAAATCTTGTAAAATAGCCTGAACATTTTCCATACCGCGATCGAGGAAAAGCACCTGCGATCGATACTCAATTTCTTTTGCTGATACCTGCGATCGGAACTCTTGGGGCACATCAAACAACGCGACTCCGACCGCTTCTGGCAAACCCGCCTGACACGCCCATGCTCTTGCTGCAATGTACTTGCTCTCTCGGCATAGTTGCGCCTCGATCGTGAAGCTCTGGATGGAGTCGTAGGTTAATTCTTGAAGCTGAGGATATTGATTGAGAATGCGATCGCGTTCTCCGGCGGCTACGGCTAGCTCTGTGAGGATATCCTTTTCCTGCGATCGGAGTGCCAGTAAGGTTGCTTCTGAGTGGGCTAGCTTGAACTCATTCAGTTCACGAGTTGCCTCTTGAAGATTTGCCGCTGCCACTGTTCTGGGAGTGGCTTGAGCATCAATATCTTCCAGGGTTTGAGCAATTTCCGCAACTTCTACAGCGTGTTTTCGCATTTGTAAGTGCGTTTCAGTGAGCGCTGCCGAAAGAGATTTGTGATAGATTTCAGCTTGCTTTAAGCCAAAATACCAGTGAATATTTTCTTCTCTTCTAATATTCAAAAGCACTGCACCAAAGCTATTGATGGAGTGCGAGGTAAGCTGCGGTAACGGGATGATATCGGTCATAAATTAATTAATCCTCAGTTTCCAATCACGTTTACAAGCCTGCACCATAGTCGCTAACAGCGCCTTGATCTGCCATTTCAGTTGGCAATAATGAACCCAGACGGGCGATCGCTTCACTGGCAAAATTGAGCTTATCGATCGTGCGAGTACCGCGCCAACTCGTAGAAGCCATATCGCCCCCAATCATGTATCCTGACTGGTTATTACTAGCTCCATCCGAGCAAACTTTACCCTCGGTCATGTTACCCACAACCGAGACGGTTAAGCCTGAATAAACCAGTCTGGATATTGTTGAAGCGAATCCTAAGCCACCTGCTACATAGCCCTTAACCTTGTTGCCAAAAGCGGAGTGAACAGTATGAGGGGTGCTTAAGGCTGCACCCACGGCACTGCTCGTTCGGGTTGCAAAGTTATAGCGTTCGATCGAGGTAAGCGGCTGCGCTCCGACAAATACATCAGTCGAGCCACCATAAACAAAGCCGTCCGTTGGGTTACTGGTGCCGTTATGGGAAGCTTGTCGCGCGGTAATTAAGCTTGTCGCCTGCATTGTTCCAGTGGCATAAGTGTAAACCTCTCCAGTCGCAAGTACGCCGCCGTCCGATCGCTTGGCTCCACCCATCAACACGCCGATATCTTTGTTGCCAATTCCCGCGATCGCAAACCGAGATACAGACAGGTTTGAGCCTAATCTTCGCGTCGTCATTTTCTTGTAAGAAATCTCATCCATTGCCATGCTCAAACCGCTGGCAGCAATCCCCCCAGCAAAGATACCGACCGAAGCATCCCCGATCGTCCCCATGTAGTTCCGTAGCTCTGAGAGCCTTACACCCGTAGCTTTAGCTGATTCGTTGGAATAGTAAAAGGCGATCGTTTCAGTGCTGACTCCATGCCCCCGACCGCCTGCGAGTATTGCCAACGTGCCCTGAATGCCAGTTAGAGGCAGCGATCGCGCTCCTACTTGCGATAAGGGCATGGGCACCGGACGCGCCCTGGATATTTTATTCTGCACCTGAATGGCGTTCTGTCCGCCAATCCTGCGAGTGTGAGATTGCTTGAGCGCAGTATCCCTAGCCTGAACTCGTAGCGTCAAAATGGCGGTATCTAGCGCTAACAGTTCACCGTCTTGTTCATCGGCTGGGTAATCAAGCGGGTAAAGTCTAGGGTTGGCAGGCATTAATTAATTCTCCAAGTTTATAGTTAATCTTGATACCATTCTCTAAGGGTTAGAGTGTAGGGTGAAGCCGAGTTGCCAGTGATAGCAGCCTGCCCGTTCGTTACGGCATAGCGATCGCACCAAATTCTTAATGAGTAAGTTGAATTGATTGTCGCTTCTTCATCCAACCAATGTCCTGAGATGCATTGGCAAGATTCTGAAACCGTCGTGCTCATAATTGCAACTCCTACTGATTTCCACAGATCATCATCTCTGAAAATAGCTAACTTAGCGTTACAGTTAGCTCCTCCTGTAATGCCAAAACCAGGAACATCAATGCTCACCTCAATCAAAGAATCACTTGATGTTTTTAGGATTGAATTAGAGGCGACAGATAGCCACGTAGCCGCAGAATGCAAAATAGGTTGAGTTCTGGAAAGTTCTTTATTTTGAATTAGCCGTAATCCCGATCGCTCTATCCCTTTACCCTTAATTGGAGAGTGAACGATTAACCCTGCACCCTTTAATAATCTAGCGTTTGAGATCACACTACCTGGAGATTGGATTGAGCAATCTATCAGGAGCGGATACGGAATGCTGGCTACAGCGAGGCTTTTAACCTTAATGGCGTTAACGTAGAAATTAACAGTTAATCCCTCAATGGATACTTTTATTGTATCTCCAGCCACGGCAGCGCCGAAGGGAAAAGACGCATTGGCGATCGCATAGCTGTAAGATTCTCCTGAAGCATTGACTCGAATTGCCCAGCCAATTGTGTCAACAGCGTTGTCTGGGTTCGTTGCGGAGAAACCGATCGCACAGCTTGAGAGGAGTCCCGAAGGTGCATTTAACAGCGTCATTTCTACCGAACAATCACCTAATAAAATCCGTTGCTGAGATTCCGCTCCGGCATCCCATAAGATTGAGCCAGTGTTCTTGGTTAGGGTATTTCCGCTAATGCTTACCCCCGATCCATTCTGCCAGATGACATTTTCAACACTGGGTAAATTGATTGCAGTCGGAGCGATCGCCATGCTCCTAACTTGTCTTTGTCCCATTATTGCCACTCCCGAATCGTGAGGACAGTACCCGCGATCGCACTGGAAAAATAAATCACTTTATCATCCTCAAAGTAATCCTGAGAGAGTTCCTCTGAGCTTGCCGGAAGTACGTCATAGCTATTAATTCCCGTTGCCACCATACCGGTAAACCAGCTATACCTCACATCTGCGATCGGGTCATTTTTAGCAGCATCAGCCCTGCACTTAAAGGCGTAACGCTTTGTCCCCGCCTGGAACGTGTAAGCGTATTGAGTGTTGGCATTGACAAGAGTGAGGTTTGTAATTGCTGGCGATGTGGCGATCGCCGTATCTCGCATAGATTGCAAGATTAGGGTTTGACTAGAAATACCAGCGGCAACAGCAGTTGCTTGAGTAGACAAATAATCAATTGATGTTTGCAAGAGAGCAATATTCCCCTCGATCGCTTGCAGCTTAAACGTAGAAATATCGCCTAGCTTAGAATTAATTTGCTGGATTTCTGGGTAAAAATTATTGCCTAGAATGCTTTGAATGATGGAGAGGTTTGCAGCATGATTAGCGATCGCCTCCATCATGGCAAAATCAGACGAGGAAAGCTGTACAGGCTTACCGCCTACTGAAGGCAAATCAGCCACAGCCGACACCCACGCCTCTAGGATATCGTGCCAAATCTCTAGATTGCCGTTAATAGGATTGCTCCGAGTTTGCGCCATTGTTAAATCCTAAAGGTATCAAATGCAGTATTCATGCTGGCGTTCAAGCTAACATTCTCACCACCAATCCCGTTATGGGTGGCAATGACGAGCCGCTTTTCATCGCCCTTAACCGCCAGGAATGCCACGATAATTTGAAACATGGCGCGACGATAAAGAATGGGTGTTTTAAACCCGATCGTTTGACCCTCACTTTTTAGCACTGCATTCAACGATCGCCCCGTTCCTAGCCCGGTGAGTGGGGCGATCGAGAGCTTCATGCCAGGGCGAGGGAATGCCAGCCCTGAACCGGGAAGCAAATCGAATTCTCTAAAGGCTTCTGCACCTAGTCTTAGCTCGTTTGCGAGTCTTACGGCTGCGTCAATTTCGTAGCTCTGAATGCCGTCGCTAGTCGAGGGGAGGTGCATCGAAATGGGCGAAAACTGCACCGCCGAATCAGACCGGAAAACTGAGTTGCCGCTGCCTTGAGTATTGAGAAAACAGTAAGGCTTAGAAGCGATCGCCGCTCCCTCTAAAAACTCCAAATCTCCCAATCCCTGATAAGCGCAATACTTGAATTGCACTTGCCAAGATTCGGTATTGCGGGGCGGGTAATAGACCCAGGCTTGATAGGTTGTATTGGGTGCAACGCCTGTAATGATGGGGCGATCGATGCGATGTGGATCGCTGGCATCACCCCGATTCAGAACGCCGTTAACGTAGGCAAAACAGCCTCGCTCGGTTGCCGGAATTCGTAACACGCCAGAAGCATCACTGGTTACGGAAGTGTGCTTATAGATGTAGTGCAGCGCCGATCGCTCTTGTCCTAAAACCGCAATGTAGTTACCATTTTGCGGGGCAATGTAGCCGTCTAAATCCTGGTCTTGTCCTCGTCTAATATTGAGGGCATCTAAAGGGACTCCATCGAGCCAAACGTATTCGGCTTGCTCGAACGGGATGGAAAACCCGCTGCCAGCCGGGTAGACGATCGCGGGTTGAAAATAGCATTCCTGCCCTGGGGCGATCGAAGAGTTCTGAGTGCCAATCCAAATCAGTGAACCCGTCCCACCAAGGTTAATGAACTGTCCGAGGCTTGATTGCTCGGTGCCATTCGCAGCATAGATTTTATGGTCGGTCGCTTGCTCGGAGAAGTGAGAACCTGCGGGCGCATTCGTATTTAATTGAGCAGTGACGATCGCGTTCCCGTTACCATCGTTAATCGCCATTAAAACCTGTACCGCTGTGGTTTGTAGGCTCTCCTGATTGGTGTAAGTGACGCGATCGCCATTCGGCAAACAAACGGATTGATTAGGTGACGCGGCTGATTCCCCAGCTCGTCCGGGGTTGCCAGCCACTAAACCAGCGGTGAGGTTTTGCACCGTCCGAGAGTAAGAGGCACCTTTTCCCGGTCTGCCCTCAAACAGTTCCAGCAAACGGCTCTGAATGTCAGCTTCGGTGATTTCGGGGCGTACCATGGCAGCAGTCGGAAGGATGTTCAAATCGGCAGTTAACGGCTCTTCCCCGTTGCGTCCCCAAGTGTATCCGCGCTCGGTGTAGTTTTGCAGTCTCAACACCTGGCAAACTTCGGATATTTCGATAAAGTCACGGTTCAACAATGGGTACGCACCGACCACCAATTTTGGATCAGAGGCATATATTTGCAGTCCGTTTAATAGGTTCCCGGCTGCGGTGAGGTTAGTAATGGGGAGGAGGCGATCGCCCGACAATCTAGCGCTCCCATTGGTGGGGATTGGCTCTAGCGGCACCTTTGCCAGGAAAGAATCAATTGATAATTCTTCCTCACTCAGAACCAATAGCCAGTAGGCGCGATCGCGTTTCGCGTTCTCCTTCTGTGTTGGGGTGAGAACGGGCACACCGCCGCCTGTAGAGTCCAGATAGCTAAAGGCGATTTGTCCTAGTGCGGGGTCGTGATCCTGTCCGACCATGGCACCAAAGACGATGAGGTAAAGATGATCCTGACGACGCACGAGGGAACTGGAGTTGGATAGTGCAGGGATAGCGATCGTGGTGTTTAGGGCTAGTTCGCCCGATGGATAAATCTTGCTGTGGTACGTCCCGGTCAGGGTTAAATCTCTAGAATTGGAAACAGAAAAACTAACGGATTCCCAGCCTGTAACTCTGTCTTGAATGGTTGCATAGGAAGAGATCCAAGCTTGCAGGGCATCCTCTTCTGCTAGACGGACTCTAGGATCGGTTCTACTCCGAGGGGGAACGGAATGAACGCCTAAATCATGGGACTGTCTTTGGAATGCACTATCGGGGGTTGGCATGGTTAGAACACAAGAGGCGGCATGGGAACGATCGCAAGCGATTAAAACCGCCCACGGGCTTTATACTACCCGCGACACGGAGGATTGATATAGCGCCCCCTTGCGGGTAACTCGAAGCGATCGCCCTTTTGGGACGGCAAAAGCCCCCAGTCGATCGCGTGTCGGCTGGGGGCTTTATTTACTTGAGGACGACCTAGCTTCCGGTCGCAATGGAGATATAAGGCTCAACAGACTCAGTCGTATTGCCGATCGCAAAGAAACGATTTAGGTAGACCTGAATCGTATCGGCTGCAACGCCAGTTGCGGCACCTCCAAAGAAGGAGAACCGCATGAAGTTACCGGAAACGTCAGCGCCAGCAGTTCCAACGGGAGCAACGGCAAGCTTCTGATGCATCGGAGGTGCAACCTGATCATAAGGCGCGCTAGATTCATTGATTTCCACAACTGCCCAAGCTAAGGAGTCAGGCATATCGTAGTAAAAATCAGTTCGGAATACGCCGTCTGAGCTGGTGACATAGCGAGTAACATAACCATTCTGCTCTGCACTCAGAATAATCATTTGATGGGTGTAAGCGTAGAAATCAGCCATTGCCGTTTTAACAGCGTCAGCCGTTGCACGAGCCGCAATATCAATCAGAGCTTGATCGACAGCGCTATCTAGGCTGGAGAGATCTCCCTGTAGGGCTATAATATTAGTATTCTGAATATCGTTGATTTCAGAAACACTGTCTACAACCCCAGTGAGACTGTCGATCGCGTCAAAGATTGAGCTTTCAGCCGCAGTAGCTCTAGCAATTTCTGCATTCAGATCGTTGGCGGTATTGGAAGCGTAAGATACTAATCCTGCAATATCGCTTGATTGAGTTGTATTGATAGCAACAGCCGCAGCCAGCCCAGAGGTCAGAGTTGAGATCGCGCTGGTCTGAGTTGCGTTGACGCTGACAGCCGCAGCTAGATCAGTTTCTAGCACCGAGATTGCGGTAGATTGAGCAGTGTTGACGCTCTCAATTGCAGCGATCGCGCTAGTCTGAGTTGCGTTCACTGCAACAGCCGCAGCCAACCCGGAAGTCAAAGCTGTGATTGAACTTTCAGCCGCCGTAATGCGATCGGTGATGGTGGAGGCGATCGCCACTGTGTAGCTATTTTCGCCTGTTTGAGTGACAGTAATCGAGCTGTCGCCAGCAGACAAAGAAGGATCAGTAGAATCGATTTTATCCCAGCCGTTGGCAGCGTTGCGAACCACAAAATCGCCCACACTGAGAGCGAATCCGAAGGCGCTAGAGCCACCGGAGGTAATGCGGAACATATCGCCTGTTTGGTAGGCGGTTAGCCCGGTTGCAGCGTTGGCATCCACTGCGTCGGCAAGCGCCACGCCACGATACCGAACACCACCGACTAGAGCGGCTTGAATCAAGCTATTAACTGAGGCTTCGGATAAGCCTAGAGAAAGGTTGTCAATGCTGGACTGAAGGTTCGTGTCAACGGCATTCAAGGAAGCTTCCAAAGCCGCGATCGTGGCATCGATCGCCGTTTGAGCTGCGGACAGTTCCGAGTAGGCGACCGCTTTATTTGCAACGCCACCGGAGACGGGAACAAGTAAGCCAGGAGTGCCCGTAAAATCGGCACCTTGATGCTGTTTTTGTACGCCAGGAGCAGAGTATTGAGACATAATTTTGAAGTGATTTGATAAGGCTTGAAAGCACAGTAGTGCGCCTTTTCAAGAATAAGAGCAGGATTGAGGATATCCATAGGTAATAGCGCGGGTACTACTACTTATGTCAAGAATCCTTGCAAAAATGGGCAGCGATCGCGTTCGGAAGATAAGACACATTTCTCAATGGGAACGAGACGCTCGACAGATTGGCAGTTCCATTCGGCTTTGTCGTCGAGCGAATAAGTTAAGTCAAGCAAAATTAATTGCGATCGCCGTCTCTATTCCAGGCGGTGAAACGCTCTATCGGCAACTAATTTCTAATATTGAAACGGGCATCAGACAGCCCTCTATTACTGAGATTAAGGCGATCGCCCAAGCGTTAGGAGTGAATCATCATGATTGGATCTGATCAGGAAATCGCCTTTATTTTTCCGGTTTATGACGATTATGAATTAGTGAAAAGGTTGGTTCGCCAAATCCGACAGCACTATCTTAAATCAGAGCTATTCTGTATTTCCGACGGGACTGAGGATGCTAGTTTTACAGAGTTTGCGATGACTCAGGGCGTGAATTATGAACAGGGCGATCGCCTGAAGCTTCCCCAATATGGAGGGCAATGGGTAAAAAGATTAATCAATCTTTCTACTCAAACGAAGGCTAAGCATATTATTCGAGTCGAAGGGGATACTCAAATCTGGCGGCGGTTTAAGAAATTCCCGGCGGCGGACGTGGCGGGGACGATCGCTTATAGCCACAAGATTCAGGCTTTCTACCCCAGGGGCGGCTGTGTGTACTTTTCTAGGCAGGCGATCGATAAGCTCCTTGAGAGCGTTCTGAACGATGACAGATACAAGGATGCATCAATCTATAGTTACCCTCGTTACTCAGCTTTTCGGTATGCCGAGGAACCTAGGAATGAACAGCCGATTTTACTGGGCGATCTAGTGTTGGGGGATGCGATCGCTCGTTCTGGATTAAATCTTAAAAATTGGAGTGAGGTTTCAATTCAGTTTAGAAGTGAGCCGCCTGATAACGCCGATCGCAAGTATGCCGCAACTCATCCCCACCGATAGAAAAAGCGATCGAGCCATGCACCCGATCGCCTCCTTTACCGTTAACCTTAACTTGTTTGAGAATGCCCAGCTTCAAGGGCAATCGCGCTAAACCGGAATGCCGATATCGAACTGCTCAAAGGATTGAATGCCAATCTCGCAAACTAAGCCCTTTTGTAGTTTGACGATGAGAGAAACTTCTTTGAAATCTAGGAGCTGCGATCGCATTTTAGGGAAATACTTTTCAATTACGCCCAGCGCTCGTAAGTGATTTCGTTCCACCGTTTCATCAGGCACATTAATTGATTTGGAATCGACCATGGCACAGCCCAACATGACAATTCGGCGCTTCAATCGTTCGACTGTGATTTGCAAATCGTTGCCTGTCGTGCGGCTGAGGGTAAGGGTGAGGGCGATCGCTTCCTGCGATTCAATACTGGTTTTTACCGTGTCCCAAATAGTGCTTTTAAGACTGGTACTTAGGCTCATTTCATCAGATTTTGCCCTAGCCTTAGAACCCTTATTTACGCTAACGATCGTCGGTGCTGTCATGCTGCGGAGGTGATTTTGAGGTAACAGATACAAAGATACCCACAACCGATGAACAGCCTGACTTGTGGGTTGAGTTCAATTAATCAAGTAAAGATTGGGCATTCTGGAACAGCAATCTTTCACGAGAAATCATGACCACTAAAAAGAATTTGTTCACATCTAGGACGGCATTGAGCATCTATGCCACCTTGATTATGGCGATCGCACCCACCTTAAATAATTGGGCAAGTCAATCAAAAATGCCGACTTCAGGAGAGCTTTTTCAAGTGTTGATGCTCCTGGTATCTTCTGGCGCAGGACTGATGTTCCGCTATGCTGCCAACGAGACAACGTTTACTCCTGACTTTATGCCAGGACGGAATGCTGCCGATATTGAGAACATTTAAAGGACTTGTGAGGCATGAGCGCCAATCAAATTAATCGGACGGCGCGGGGCGAACGCCAAAATAGCATATCAGGTTTTCGCACCCGTCAAATCCGTCACGCTGTCGGATTTGGTTCAAGCTCTAGAACCAAAAGCAAAATTAGGCTCCTCGACATACCCCGCTGCCAGCACTGCCATTTCTGCAAAGTTATCGGCATGGAATAAGTGATCAGGCGCTCCGGGAACTTGCACCCACTGTCCATCCATCCGACGATCGCTTGTCAAATAGTGATAAATCAGATTGAGATCATCACCTGGATCATAGGTTGAGCCACTGGGCAATCCCTGTTGTCCTCGGTAAATCCGAGTGCGTACAGAATCCAATCCAAACGATCGGTGCAGGGCATAAACAGGCACCTTTTCACCCTGCACATCCCGTTCTGATATCTTAAACTTTTCGCCTTTTAGCTTGAGTTGGTCAAACAGAAAAGTCTGTCCCAACCCTGATTCCATGTGCATATCGTGATACTTCAAATCACCGGATAAATCAATTGATAGCTTGCAGTGAGGATGCTTCCGAGCATAGTCGGCGGCAAGCTGAATCTCTGGCTCATTATCCATCCCGATTAAGTTCACCTGATGTTCCCGCAAAAAGTCTTCACTAGGGAACCCGTGAATTTGCCCCGTCCAGATGACCTCCTTAAAAGCCTCTAGCCATTTGCGCTCCCAATCTCCTTCACGTCCTAAGTACCACTTCTGAATCTGCACCCAGTTTGCCGCCTTGCCCTGGTCTAATCCCAACACAATTAAGTCATGGGGGCGATCGCCCGGTGCCGTTCTCCCCACACAGTCCATTAATTTCTTGAGGCTAATCTTACCCCCTCCCAGTGACACAGTTTTGCCCAAGCCTTGCTGTAATTGGTCAGCCGGATCAGAGGTGTAAACGAGTTTGTAAATTCGTTCTGAAGGTCGAAATAAAGACGAAGCTAATCGGGGCAAATCGATCGCCACGGGCTTAATGACTGGCGTTTTATTCTGAGTAATCTCACGACAAAAATCAGTTAATGTTTTATTCCCAGATTCAAAAATACCTGCCTTAATTGCCTCCCAGGTTAGTTCCTGTTCGCAGTGCCTACAGCCGATATATGCCGTATCAATCATCGACTGGCGATCGCTCTCGTCATGGCAAAACCATTCATAGGGTCTGCCCGTCATGTCTACAAATCTTTCCTCCTCCCCTTCGCCTTCACTCTCCACCATGACAGGCTTTAAGAAGTTTCCAAAAGCATCCAAGTTTTGTCTTGTGCCGCAGTGAGGACAAGTCACAAACCATTGAAACATCATGCCAGATTGCTTAATTTGGCTGTCCACAATGCCGCCCTCAACTCCTGGCGTAGAACCTGCTCTAAATGGTTTAGTGGGCATGGTGCAAGCGGATTGGCGTTCTGTCGCAATATCGATCGCCCCTTCAGCCCATAGCTCAATTTCATCAGCCAGAACCACGAACGCTGTGAAAGAAGACATTTTAGGAGATGCCCGCCGCTGCTCCTTATTGGCGGCTGGTAAATGTGCAGAAAAAAAGGTTAGCTCAATGCCGCCTACTGTAATTTTTTCCTGTTTATCTACATCTTTCCGGCGCGTGATATTCCAACGTGCCAGTCTGCGTTTTTTAATGGGGTCAATGTGGTCAAAACTGGGCTGTATTCTTGGGGCAACGGTGCCCCGCAGCTTGCCTTCCTGCTCAAATCCCATAGCGGCAGGGATGCAGATTTCACAAACCAGGAACGAGGCGATCGCAATCAATGATTCGGTAAACCCAACCTGCGAAGGCTTCGTCACAATTAAGCGCTCAATCCATGGACACGCCAGAATTGTGTAGTATTGCTCCATGAAAGGCTCGTCCCATCTCAAGCGATCGCCCCCACTCATGCGGTAATGTTTTTTAATCCAGGCGATCGGGTAAGCGCTGCCCTCTGAGTACCACCGAGCCACGCCCTTTTTTCGAGCATCAATTAAGGCTTTGCTGAATAGCTCCATCTGGCTAGAGTTTTCAGCGATCGTCATCCGGCTCTGCGTAGTCGGACTCAAACCCCAAGGCGTTCTCAATTGCATTCGGCGGCTCCACTTTAAATCCTGCTTTTTGTAATAGTGTGGCGGCTGTGTTGAGGTTGCCGACCGCAGCTTCGCCGAGTTTGTCCCCGATCGCCAGAAACTTGGCAGCATTTAAAAACTGTTTCCAGTCGGCAGCCTTGATATTCGTGACCAATAATCCGTTCTCTTCATTGCGAGTTGTCGTCTGATTCACGATGGGCATTTTCAGCATGGTTTCAGCCTTTGCCCGAATTGCCTCATAGTGATTCCAGCGATTAGATCGCAGAACCTGCATCTTAATATCCCACTCTCGATCTTCATCCTGTTGCTTCTCTAAATCCCATGCCTGAACCCGTTCTTCCCACTGCCAGCGATCGATATGAGCAAACCAGCTACCCGGTATCCTTGCTTCTGGTTTAAAGCACTTTTTGATGCTTTCTGATGCCTTATCCTTGAGAGCCATCTCGTTCAAATACACCGATCGCTTCGATCGCTTGCCCACCTGATTCCGATAAGCACAAAACCTTCTGAACCAGTCAGTAGGCTCATTGGGCTGCCGCTCCCAAATGGGTTCGACTAACTCTGCACTAAGGTTTACAGGCTTTTTCACGGAATTTTATCAGCTTCAGAATCAACCAACTTTTATCGCGCCTTTTCCAGGGTTGCCCTCAGAATATCCACGACTTGACGCTCTAGCAGGGGAGCAATTTTATCCATGAACTCGGACACGATCGCCATAGAATCTTGATTAGAGCGATCGCCCCCCTGCCCAATTACAATGTCCCCAAAATTGAGTTGTAAAGAGATAGGGGGAAGAGAACTATTGCCGCGATCGCCCACGGGAACCGGGACGGGTAGGGGAATAGGAATGGGTGGAAGTTGGGGGATGAGCTGCATTAAAGAGGTCGCGCCGCCGTTCATGCCCTCTAGAATCGGTCTGAATATTTGGGAGGCGATCGGGTTGAGAATGAATTCTCCAGGAGTAACTAATGCATTTTGACTATCTGTACCTCCAGAGCCTTGAACTAATCCACCCTTAGCAAAGCGCTGGACGGGCGTTTGATTTTGCTGGGGCTGAGGCTGAACGCCTGAGATTGCGGTGAAGATGGAGCCGAGAATTGGGATACCTGCGATCGCTTGCCCGATACCTTGAATGAAGGATTGAATCGCTCTAAAGGGTGCAGAAATCGCGTTAGCGACTAATCCTGGTAGGTTAATAAAGAATGAGGCAATGCCTTGGATTAACCCCACGAAGGTCAGAACGGGCTGGATTAATGCTGAGTAGAATGCGGTGCCGATCGCCTGAAAGATGCCAACGAATACGCCCAAAATGCGGACGGGAATCATCAGAACTGAAACCAGAATACCGACGATGCGAACGATACCTGCGATCGCCAGTCCCACAACTCGGATGCCCGTCGAGATCACAGAGAAGATGATTCGGATGGGCAAGAATGCCAACTCAAGCGCGGCTTTTATGACGTTTAATGTGCTAGCGCTCTGATTTGTATTCTGATTGAACATCGAGAAGAACCCTTGCACAGCTTGGATCATGGGCTGTAGGGGTGTAATAAAAGCATTAAATAAATCTCCGAATGCTCCCCCAATGTCGTTAAACGCTGCACCGATCGCCTGAATCGGTTGCATGAGAATAGAACCAATAATGCTGGCGATCGCGCCTACGGTTCCAGAGATGATTGACCAGATACCGCCCAGAACTGAAGTGATGAAACCAAACGCGCCATTAATAACCTGCCGAATGCCCATAAAGTTAGTTTGATAGGCAACGAAGACCAGGGATGCAGCCGCCAGGAATGCTAGGACAAATGGCAGCATCGGACCTGTTACCGCCAACCACATGGAAGATGCGGCGGTAGCGACTCCAGCGAAGGACGTTCCGACGATACCGGAAACGGTTGTACTAACTGCTCCCCAAATCGCACTAAAGACACTTAAGCCACCAAAGATGGCGGACAGATTTAATCCCATGCCAGAGGCGATCGCAGTGACGGAGGCAAACCCGCTTGAAACAATACCGCTTGCTGTCGAGGTGATTAACGCCCAAATACCAGATATACCGCCTGCGGTCGTATAGGTTGCAACTAGCCCCGCCCACATTGAGGACGCGGTTGCAGTAACGCTTGCGAAACTAGCTGAGACGAAACCAGAGACGGAAGAGGTAACGCCGCCCCAGGTCAGGGTGCCTAGATTCAATGATGCAAATGAACTGATCATTAGCGGCATTGTGGCAATTAAGCCCATAACGCCTGATGCTAGAGTTGCGAATCCATTAATCGGCGCGGCTAAACCAGGGGCGATCGTGCTGAGAACCGCCGCCAGTGAACCCGCCGCATCCGTAGCAGTAGAAAGGCTTTGGGTCGCTTTTTGTCCAGTTGTGACAGCAAGCGCGGGCGCGTCGTTATTCGTTTTAATAGCTTGGGAAATACCCGATTGAGGACGAACAGGGGGGCGCTCCTGCGTTGCGATCGGGATAGGATTAGCGATCGGGGTGGCAATATTTTGGACGGGATTTGAGCGCGAGTTGAATAGGCTTGAAGGCTGACCGATAAAGCGTTGCAAGCGGTTGGGCGTTGCCTGCGGTTGGGTGTTTGTATTTTGAGAATCAATTAATCTTTTAGTTTGAATCGAGGCAATTGATTGGGCTTGCTCTGGGATAGAAAGGGGTTGAGGCAAATTAATAGCTTGAGAAATACCCGCCGCTGATTTAACGCTGGTTTGATTTGCCGCAGCGGGGGCGTTCTTAAGCTTTTGATCGAAATTGACCAGCTCTTGAGCTTCTGGAATCGTGGCGGTTTTGCCCCGAGCTTTCATCCCGACCGCTTGAGCTAGTTTACCGATTGGGGAACTGGCGATCGCAGCTCCAACACCTTTAACCTTGGCTTCAATCTGAGCAATGATGCCGATGAACTTTTCCAGCATTGCTCTGGGAGAACTGAAGGCAGAACCGATGACGACCCCGAAGCCTGAGAAGATTTGCTTCAAGCCTTGCAGTAATCCACTCACCATCTGAACGGAGCCGCCCAGTGTCGTACTGATTGTGCTGGCGATCGCTTTGACTACCTGACCCGCGCCGCCGAATACCTGCTTAAATCCAGTGCCGATTCTGCTCAGGTTGCCTGTGAAGACTCCAGCAATAATATTGCCGATACCTTTCAGAATATTAATTAATCCTGAGAGGGCTTGAGTGATGCCAGAAATTAACCCTCGGATAATTTGAGCGACGGCGGTGAAAATTGTCTTTAATCCTAGGAAATTTCTAGAGACTAGGAAGACAGCCAGCCCCACGCCTGCAAGCGCTAAGCCAACCGGGGCAAGTGCAATCAAGCTAGAGAAGCCGAAGGATGCAGCCGCTAGAGTGAGATGATTAAACGCTTTTCCAACGGTTTGACCCGCGATCGCTGCCATTCCTGACATTGCAGTTGAGAGAAGTTTTCCAGCCCCAACCCCGTGATCAACTAACCCGCCCAGGAACCCGCCGATCGCCCCGACCGCCTTTTGCCAAGCGATCGGAATCTTGATGGTAGGCGAATGATTTAGAGCATTAATTAATCCTTGCCCTGCGTTCTCTCCACCTTGAACTAACCCGCCCAACATTCCACCAAACCAACCGGAAAACCCTTGCCATGCACCGCTAATAGTAGAAACTGCTAACTGCAATGCTCCGGTCACGACCCGCGCCATATCTGCCAGAACTCGGAAGGGATTGAGCAGGTAGGAGATTAATTGACCGAGGGCGATGAATGCTGAGCCGACCGCTTGCACGATCGAGCGGATGCCTAGGAAGTTATTCTTGAACCCAAAATAGAGCAGAGCAACGCCGCCAGCGATCGCCGCAATGATAGGCAGGAATGGCAGCACGACTGGGATGATGGCTGAGAAGGAAGCGATCGCCGTTGTTGCAAACCCACTCATGACCGGAATTAAGGCGCTAATCGTAGTTATTGCGGTTGAGCCAAAGCCAGCAATGATAGGGGCGATCGAACTGAAACTCTTGCCAATCATGGGAATAAATGACTTTGCAGTTGTCCCAAGCCCCTTAATTCCGGGGGCTAAACCTGTAAAGAATTTCTTGGCTTCTGGCAGAGAATCAGCGAGGGTGCTGGCGGTATCAGTCAGGTCAGAGAGCATGAATAATGGTGTCGCAAGCTGCGGTGCAAAGTTGCTCAAGCTCATGCCGATCGAGCTGCTGGTGCTACCCAGCGCGGCGGCTCCTTTACCTTTTGCTGCCGTCCTGAGATGTTGCCCGATCGCTCCCATTTTTGTCTTTGAGCTTTGCGCGGCGTGATTCATTCCGGCGGTAATGCGATCGCCAATCTGATGCCCCGTAACTCCGGCGGATTGCCTAATCCCGTCCATTTCGGCGCGAATCTTATCCCCGGTCATTGCCCATTTCATTCTGATCTGAAAGGTCGGGCCCGGTGAAGCCTCGGCTAAATTCGATTGTAAATCGCGTCCCGCCTGCTTGCTCTTGCCCTTGAGGAATCCAAACACGCTGCTAAGTTTGTCCCCAACGCCTTCCCACAGTGCTTTAATTTTGTCCACTACGGCGGCAAAAGTGGTGGGGATGGTATGAACAAAGCTCATGAAGCTTTCCAGAATTGGCACTTGGTTAAGACTGGTTAGCCCTGTCCAAACTTCTTTAATTTTCTGAACGCCAGTGGTAAAAATTGTCCCAATTTGGTGAACAGATTGCCCAACTTTGGCAATAATTTCCCCAACTTTGGCAGGCAAAATTTCCAATGTTGCCAAATTTATAGTGGGCAATTTGAACGCTAAACCGTGCCAAATGTCTTGTGCCTTCTGGATTCCAGCGCTGAAAATGTTTTCAAATTGGGCAATGACTTGACCAATTTTGGCAGGCAAATTTGCTAAATGTGCCAAATTTACATCAGGCAATTTTAGGGTTAAGCCTGACCAAAATTGTTGAATTTGGGCAAGGGCGCTATGAACGCGATCGCCCACTGCATTAAAAATTGCGCCTGCCGATTGGGGTAGCACTGACCAGGCGCTTTCAATGCCAGAAGTGATGAGGCTGGCTGTTTTACCAATGCCCTTAAACGTGTTTGTGATTAAGGAGAATACTTGCTCAATCCCTTGCCCCACGCCACGAGCAATCCGCAATAAGCCCTCAAACGTCTGTCCAATTCCTGAACCAATGCGGGTAAATGCTGCCTTTATTTGTTGACCGCCTGACTCGAATGCCGTAACAACTGTGGTAAATCCTGCTCTAATCTTGAAGAAATCGCCCGTCAGAGCTGCGGGGATACCGCCCAGGATTTGAGTTAGACCTTTGGCTAGTTCGTAGGTAGTCTTAATCAGGGCGGCAACCGATTCGACCGCGCCACGCACGATATTAAACAAGCCACTGGCGGTTTTAATTAAGCCCTGAATAATTGTTCTGATGCCCAGGAAGTTAGAGGCGATCGCCAGTACTCCCAAGGCAATCCCCGCCACAATTAGAATGATGGGGCTGAGCGAAGTGAGGGAGGCTAGACCGAAGGCAAAAGCGGAGAATGTGGCAGCGTTAAACTGTCCCACTGCCCCACCGATCGCCTCTCTTAATCGTTCTACCGGGGCAATCTGCAAGGCTTGAGCAATCGTCCTGGTGAGCTGTCCCCAAGATTGAGCGATCGCGGTGCCAGATTGGGCACCTAGAGTAGCAATCTTAGTCGCTGCGCCTGCAAACCAGTTAGAAAATGCCGTCCATTGCGATCGCGCTGGGGCCGTATCTTGAGTAATTGTCTGGGTGATTGTCTGATTCGCTAACTCAGGAATCAATTGATTCTTTAATTTTGATTCGTTACTAATAGCGGTTGAGATTGGCTGAGGTGGAATGGATTGGGCAGGCGATTGGGCAGGCGATTGGGCGGCGGCTTGGACGGGGTTTTGAGGCAGGGTGGGAGCGGGTTGAGATTGGGTTTGGATCGGTTGAGCTTGGGCGGGGCTACTGGGCAGGACGGGCTTTGAAACTGGGGTGGCAACCAGTTGAGATTGGGGTTGAACAGGATTAGAACGGCTAGAGGGAGCAGACTGGATTTGATTAATGGCATTGGATTTCTGAGCCTCAAATACGGCTTGATTAACTAGAGGTTGCTCGATCGGGGACTGTTTAACAACAGGCGGCTTAACGGGTTGAAGGACGGATTCGGCGACGTTAGACGGAGGGAGTGAGGCGGGTTCTACCTTTGGCTTCCGCCCAAAAATATTGCTGACTTTATCGCCCAGTTCAGAGAGTTGAGTAAAGGGGGATAGCAACATCTCTCGGACGGCTGTACCTGCTCCGGCGATCGCAGTGATCATGAATTTTAGACCGGAGGAAATGAGGGTAATCACCCGCTCAATCACCCGGAATGGCATCAGGAGGGTGAAGCCAAGGACGCTGGCAATCCCTTCTACTAGGGTTCTCACTCCTAGAAAATTACTGCGGAAAGCATAGGTGAGGAGGGCGATCGCGCCTACCGCTAGAGCTACGCCTGCAATGAAGGGAAGCAACGGAGCGATAACGGTAGTCCAGGCGGCGCTGGCGGCGGTTGCAACCATGGGAAAGACGGTTGAAGCCATCAGGCTTAATTTAGGGATGAGCTGCCCAGATAAGCCCTGCAAGCTAGAGAGCATGGATAGACCCGCACCTTTTAGAGGGGCAATTCCTTTCTTTGCCGCATCTCCCAAGCCTGCTAATTTAGGGGTAAACTCAGTAAACATTTTTTTGGCAGCGGGAATTGATTCTGAGAGAGAATCAAAGCTGCTGACTAAATCTCCAGCGATAAAGAGGGGGGCGGCAAGCTGGGGGGAGAAATTGCTTACCACGGAGCCGAGGGAAGAGAAGCCGCCGCCCACCTTATTGAGGCGATCGCGCAAAACATCCCCGAATTTGACCTTGCTTAAACTGCTGCTAATTTTGCCGCCTGTCGATTGAGCATGAGCCGATAAATACTCCATTTGCCCAGTCAGGGCGATCGCCAGCGCCTTCCATTTTTGGCGAATTTGAAAAGTCGGACCCGGAGAATTTTCGGCAAGATTTGAGACTAATTCCTTGCCTGTCTTTTTGCTCTTACCTGTAATCCGATCCATAAACCCGCCCACCGAGCTAGTTAGACCGCTCCAGATAGCTTGGACGCGCTCGACGGCGGCGGTAAATAGCGCCGGAATCGTGTGAATGAAAGCCTTAAACTCATTCAGGACAGGAACTTGATCGAGGCGCTGAGTGAAGCTGAGCCAGCCGTGGGATACCTTTTCTAGGGTGGCTGTCACTAACCCCGGTAACTGCTCAAAGACGGCGGTTTTCAGGTGGATGGAATGAGAGTTAAGGCGATCGGTAAAGCTCCGCATCGTATCACCCGCTCGACTGGTGATGGCTGTAATGATGCTGGGTAGACGGGAGAGCTTAGCCAGATTTAACGAGATTGGGACAGCGCCGAGATGATTAGTAAAAAGATTAATTGATTCTTTTGCTCTAGCGGTAATCCCGGTGAGGATATTAGGCAGTTGGGAAATTCTAGAGAGATTTAAGACAACTGGGAGAGAAGCGATCGCCCGGATGCCGCCCGTGATCACAGACTTTGCTCGCTCAAATAATTGATTGATTCTAGAAAATGATTGCCGCAGGGATTCTAGATTAAGGTGAAGTTTTGCGCCTGAGAATAGCTTACCAACAGCCTGTAGGACAGATGAGGCGATCGCGCCCACCCCTTTGAACGTTGAGGTTGAGACGGTTCTCACGAGGTTAAACGCCGATCGCGCTCCATCGCCTATCCGCCCAAAATCACCCCGCAGCATTCGCAGGATAACCCGCATAGAATGACCGACCGCTGAAAAGACTTGCTCAACTCCTTGGAACACGCCGCGCAGGATTTGAGCCGAGCCTTGGAAGGTTTGCTTGACGGCAATTGATACGCTTTGAGCAATGTTCTGGATACCCTTAAATACCAGTTTAATCCCTTCTCCCATCACGGAGAAATCACCGCGCACAGCCAAGCTCATGCCTGAGAAAATTTTGCCGATACCTTGAACAATTTGAATGATGCCAACCAGCGATCGCCTGAATCCTTGGACAACTCCAGAGACGACTTGAAACACGCCTTTAAGAATGGTTCTTAAGCCTAGGAAGTTCCTGGAAATGGCGACGGCAATGATGATCACGCCGCTCATGATCAGGATGACGGGGGAGAATGAGGCGAGAGAGGCAATGCCAAAAGCGGCAACGCTTAAACTCATGCCGCCGATGTGATTCGAGATATTAGCGATCGCGCTGGTTAGGTTGCCGATGTAGCCCTGGAGTCCGGTTTGAGCTTTGCTAAAGTCAAGGGTGGCGATCGCGGTTCCGGTTGCTTGGGCAAACTGCACCGTCTGTTGAGTCAGGGTAATAAACTGCTGTTTTATCGGCGCTAAATCGAGATCAAATAGCCCCGATAGACCTAGAAATTTAGCTTGCGAAGCGCGATCGTTATATGCTTGCTCAACTTGCGAAACGCCTTGAGTGACTGCACTTTGAGCCTGTGGTATCTGATTCGTAACGCTCTGAAGGACGGATTCAAATACAGCGATCGTTTCAAGTTGAACACGAGCTTGGACAGGAATTGTAACCTGTGGTGATACCGTTGCAAGTGCTGATGAAGGCTCAAGGGGAGCAGCAGGGCGTAACCCAGGAACAGGCTGAGGAACAGACTGAGAAGCAGGCTGAGGACGGATAAAAGGTTGAATATCATTTTTCGGGTTGGCAAGCTGGCTAGTTTGTGGACTAAGCGGTGGAATAGGCGCACTCACAGGGGGGAGGGTAAAGTTTGCCAGGTTGGGGACGGGGCTTATCGCCAGTGGTGGCGGCGGCTTAATATTCTGAGTCGGCGGGGTTGCCGCTGGAGAGGATGGCTTTTTACCCCCATTACCACCGTTATCTCGCAGGAACGGGGGAATCAGCTTCTCAAACGCATTTCCCACGCCTCTAGGGACGGCGGTAAGCATCTCAGTTAGCCAGGTGGCGAATCCTTGCCACATCTCACCCATGACCGAAAGAGTGGTGCTGGCGGCTCCTAGAATTGCTTGAAATGGGCTGATAAAAACACCCGTGAGCAAAACGCCAACGCCTTGCGCTGCACTGACTAGGAAGCTCATTAGACCCTGAATTTTAGCGATCGCCCCTTCCCAAGCGATCGGAATTTTGACGGTGGGTGAATGGTTTAGAGCGTTAATTAATCCTTGCCCCATATCGATCGCAAACTGTACCAGCGGCATTGATAAAAACCAGGTGACGAACCCTTGCCATGCGGTCTGTATGCGTTGCGCTGCATAGACAAATGGGGATGCGATCGCGCTGGCGATGACCAATACAAATTGCATCGGTTTGATGATTGAGAAATCAATTACCGCGCCGATCGCTTGTATGCCGCCGACTAGTATTTTGACGATCGCAATGATGCCGTTAAGGGGCACCACAATAAAGTTACCCAGGATAAATCCTAGGATTTTTCCAACATTTTCACCCGCCCCCGCGAATGAGCCGAAGGCGGCGGATGCTTGCTTGATAGCATCACCCACGAGGGTAAATTGTCCCGCTACGGGTTGCAGGGTCGTGAGGATGGGTTTGAAGGCATCCATAAAGCCTGTCGCTAACCCTTTGAGCAATCCCACGACCAAACCGATCGGGGCGGCTATAACGCTGAGAATCACGCCCAGAATGTTAATGCTTGGGGTTAACAGTTCAATCGCAGCATACAGCGCCACAAACCCCGCAATCGTCAGGGCGATCGGGCTGGTGAGAGCCGCCAGCGCTCCGGTGGCAAAAGTGCCGATCGCCGTCCCAAAACCTGAGAGAGTCACACCCGCCTCCGTCATTACTCCGGCAAAGCCTTGGGTGCCGAAGGCGAGGGCAATTTTCTGGGTTGCTCCCGTTAATGGAATTGTCCCATTCTTAAGCAGTGTGGAGGCGATTCCGGTGGATGCCATCGCTTGCTGTAGGGAGAAATAAGCGATCGCCAGTGTCCCCACGACGACTGCCAGGGATGCCAATCCTAGGGTGAGTGCGCCTGCAATCACAATTCCCGTTTTCATGGGTTGAGGTAAGCCAATAAAGGCGGTCATCAGTTTAGATAGAGCGTCCGCAGCCGTTTTAACGACCGGGGCTAGAACCTGTCCGATTTCAATTAAAACTCCCTCCCAAGCTGAGGAGAAATTTCGGAAAGAGCCGCCCATTCCCTTCTCTAGAGTTAGCGCTGCTTCTGTTGCAGCTCCCATCCCCTGACTAGCTCTGTAGTTAGCGTCGGTGTAGGCGTTAATTTTCCCAGTGTTGTTAATCAGGTATTGAGCGCCGCCGATCGCTTCTGTACCGAAAATTGCTTTCATGGCTTCGGCTTTTTGACCATCATTAAGCTGTCCCAATCCGCCGTGAATATCCTTCAAAACTTGATTGACAGGACGCATTTTGCCCGATGAATCCAGCACTGAAACGCCTAACTGCTCTAGCGCCCTTCTCGCTTCACTCGTAGGAGCAGAGAGGCGGGTAAACACCGATCGCATTACCGTCCCAGCTTCAGATCCTTTTAGTCCCGCTTCTGATAAAACCCCAATCATGGCGGAGGTTTGCTCTAGGCTTGCTCCGTAGGTTTTGGCGTTCACACCTGCGTACTTTAGAGATTCACCCAAGTCTTTTACATCAAGTTGAGCAGAGTTAGCGGTCTTTGCCATCACGTCCGCAACGTGAGCAGAATCGGCGGCTTTCAAGCCGAACTGACCAATGGAACTAAGGGTATATCCTGTTGCCTCAGCTAGTCCCATACTGCCAGCAGCGGCAAGTTTTAACGTCCCGTCGATCGCGCTTAACTGTTGATCGACGGTATATCCAGCCTGAGCCAAAAGGACGAAACCGCCTGCGGCTTCACTAGCGGAAAACTTAGTTGTCGCCCCTAATTGCTTAGATTTATCTCTAATCTTGTCTAGATTGGCTTGGGTTTTCTGGGTCGCATCCATTACCGCTTCCACGGCAAAAAGTTGATCCTCAAACCCCTTGTAAGTATCAATTGATTTTTTGCCAATCATCGCTAGAGGCATAGCGATCGCTGCCCCGGCTGTAGCCACTCCTGTTGCCATGCCAGCCCGTTCGGTAGCATTAGCGCCGACCCGTTGCTGCCCTGAGATGTCTACCTTGTTCTGGGCAACCTGCTTTGCTCTAACAATCTCAGATTTGAACTGGCGATCGGCGGCGGTCGTGCCCGTTATCTGGGCTTCCAACTTATCTAATTCGGCAATGTAAGAATGAATCGATTTTTTAGCTTGATCAAAGACGGCTGGATTTTTTAGATCGCCAAAATCAATATTCCTAGATTCTGCTCTGAGCGCTCGGAATTCCTGCTTAATCGGGGATAGATGGCTTGCTGTACTGGTGAGGACATTATTAGTTTTTTTAACTTCGTTCGCCAAGTCTCGGACATTGTTGGAAGCTGCTCCGAATGTGGAATTGAGCTTTTGTCCTAATGCCGTTCCGCTCGTTTTCTCCAGGTTTCTAATAGCAGATTCGATATTGTGCAAACCACGTTCCACCTTGTCCATCGTGGCGAAGGCGTTGTTTTGTACTTCAAAAGCGTAGTAAGCCGTTAAACCGTAGCGATCGGTATCTGCCATAAAAACAAAAAAGCCCCGCTGGAAGGCGTGGCTCTGTGGAGTGAATAAATTCGAGTATGCCGCTATATTATCTCAAGCATTCTGATGATTCCCTTTTAATGCTGAAATATACTTTAGAGGCGGGCGATCGTCGCTTCATGCTGTGTGTTCAGGCAGACTGATCGCCTGAGCATAGCCCGCCCTTTTCATTTTTTCGCTTTTTTAATTGCCTTCAGTGCCGACTGCAAAGCCTGTTCTGCTTCCACTAACGATCGCCCCACCTTAAGCTCATGATTTGCCTCATCCACTACGACCAGATCACCTGCTGCAATCCTCTCTAGCAGCAGACTAACATTACCCCGATCACCCCATTTGCACCCTAGAGACAAGGCGATCGCCTCTAGGTTTTGCTTTGCATCAGGCGAGAGGGCGAGCGTTACCGCATCCCTTTTTCGTGGCGACATTTATGGCAACCCCGCTAGCGCAGAATAAAGGTCGTCACGGTTCTCAATCCACCATTTAGCAGCGGTGGGCAGGCTTTTGAATTTTCCAGATTGAGCGATCGCGCGGCTATTGTTCGTTGCAATGCTTCGTGCCCAATTGACCTGCTTTTCACTTCCGACAAACTGAATTGAATCGGCAACATGATAAGCATCTTCCAGCTCTGGCTCAGAAGGCTCAGAAACAGGTGCATCGACTGGAGTATCATTTTCCTCGAGCAGCGCTTCCAATTCATCTCGTTCATCCATCTCATGCATCAAGGCTCGCGCTGCGCTTAAAAGCTGCTCGTTGGGAGGATAGCCACCCATCACGGTGTACTCGCCCTTCATTTTGTCTTTGACAGCGAGCGTAATTTTGAGACAGAGGATATCAATTTGTTTATCGCTCACTCCAGCAACCGCCAAATCTTGAGCAACCTCTTCCTTGAGAAGTTGGGCGACCTTGCCAGGGGCTAATAAAGAAAATTTGTGTTTGATCACGCCCATTGCTAAAATCCTCTTAGTTAGTTTTGAGTTGGGCGAGGGTTGCACCCCTTGCCCTTGCTTCTATCTAAGCAGTTTTTAGTTAATATGTAAATACAATAGTGTAAGTACATATTAGGTGAAGCCATTGAATCTTGCTCCATTTAAAGAAACATCATCCATAAACTTGTCCAGGCTCTGATTCCAAATAGCCCCTGTATAGGCATACCAACCAAACGTAAGCAAGTTTTGGTCGGCTCTGCCTTTGGGAACGAAGATGATATTAGCTCCCAACTTATTTTCACGATCGGGGAATTGGTCAATGCTCACAGTAATTTTCTCAATCCCTGGCACCCATCGCATGATTTCATTTTGAGCATTATGCACCCAATACTGAGGCGCATAATTAGACAACGGCTCAAACAAATCTGGAGCCAAGCCATACTGCGGATGCACGGGATCTTCACCTTTGCGAATCAACAGCACGGAAATAATATCGGCGGCAATTTTCCGATCACCGGACACAATATTTAAGCCCCCGCGATCGTCTGTTGCCGACCAAAGCGACCAGGCAGATCCAATGAAAGCAGCATTTAAGGCAGGCATAGTGAAGGGTAGAGGGAATAGTTTAAGTTACCCTTGATCATCCTCAACCTGGCTCGGTATGTCTTCAAAACCCTCGCCCCAAATCATCGAGAACCTGCCCCTCTATGCTCGCCTGGTGGACGAGGCGGGGACGCTAGAGCATATTGCAAACGCATTTCAACCGCAATACGACAGCATTCTTAATCGGCTTGACCAACGGGAAATATTCTTTAACCCCTCGATCGCCCCTGCCGAATGGCTTGATTGGCTAGGGCAGTTCGTCGGGCTGGCAACGATCGATGGACATTGGTTAGGCACTGGATTAAACCCAAAATGGACGACAGAACAGAAGCGTCGGGTGATTTATCGGGCAATCAAATACTTTGCCAATAAGGGTAATGAATGGGGCATTCGGGAGGCGATCGCCCTGTGGCTGCAATGGGACTTGGCACACGAAAATAATCAATTAATTCTGAGATTGCCCTTCGGTGAGACGATGACCAGCGACCCGCCGCAATGGTTTCACTATCACACCGATTACGCCGCGCCACATCTCCAAACCTGGGTAGAGCGACAGTACTTCGGCTCTGGCGATTACGAGCAGTTTTACCAGCCGAACTGGTTTAGTTTGCAGGGTGATTCCTTGCAGCAATACGATCAAACCCTGTGGAGCGATCGGGTATTAGAACAGGTAGCAGCTCCCATTCTGGAATCATCCGGTTCAGGATTGGGAACACAACGCCCCTGGATGCATTTCTTTTTAAGGGAGCATGAGTGGAACAAGATTTTTCCCGATATCATCACGCTCAATCCTGAAATTTGGGGCACTCATGCCGAACCGGAAGTATTTGGTTGGCTAAGTTATCGTCTGCGAGAACCGCTAGTGTTGGCGGCTGCCAATGATGGACAGGAAGATTTTTTAACGGAAGAAATCTGGAATGTGGACGGGTTTCAGTATGGCGATCTCTGGTATTTTGAACCGGGGGTGGTTTCGGAGTGGACAGAGATAGAGGTGGTGACGGAAAGCTTTGGTATTGCTCCGGGGCAAGGGCACGAGGATCACTGGGACGGAGAGGAAACCCCAACGCAGGGCGATCGCCTTTATTATGTGCCCTACGGTTTCCGCAGCCGCCTCGAATCGGTAACGCGATCGGTGGTGTCGAGTTGCACCCCAGGCATGATGGCTGAGATTGTTACCCTGGAAAATCAATTAATTCCCGGTTTACCCGCCGAGCCACCCAATCAGCTACTAGATCAGATCCCAGCCTACGACTACACGCTGTTTCTGCCAGATGTGGGATTTATTGATTTGTGGGGTGCCGAAGTTGACCTGTTGCCAGCCTTGGAATTGCCAGAAATTACGCTAGCTGAGCCAGCGCGGTATCAATGGTTAACTCCACCAATCGCCATTCAGTTCTACGAGGCGCAACTGTGGAACGAAGGGCATTTGTACTATAGTGGAGCCAAGGCGGCAACACCCGATCGCACTGAGCAAATTGAGGTATTCAAGTCTGTCCAAATGTGTAACCTGAGGGATAATTACAGCCTGCGCTTTGTGGAGATCGAAACTGTCCGAATTCCCTTGCCAGAGGTGGTCATACCTTTGGCTGAAGTCTATCCGATTCTTGGTAAAATGCTGCGGGGCGATAATTGGGTACTGAGCTTTGAGATTGATGATGAGATTTATACGGTGAAGCCTTGCACAATGTTTTGGCAATACAAAGATGAACAGGGCGTGCAACAGCGATCGCTCGTTTATAATCCGGCGATCGCCACTAGCTTGTATTTAGAATTTCTGATCACGCCGCACACAGATGGATACCTATACAGCTACAACCTTTTGCTAGATCATGAGAGCCTTCAGGGACATGACTTTGTAGTACCGCTGGCGCTCTCAAAGTATCAGCAGGTTGGCATTCGGTTTAACGTGGCTCTCATCACCGAATCAGGAGCAGAGACGCTAGAGGATGATATTGCCATTTCAGATTACCTTGTCTCGATTTGGGATGCAGTTCAAGAAATTGCTGTAACTATCCCGATCGCATTACCCGATACGGTTCCACCGATTACCGCACCCAATATCATGCCACTCATTCCAGAGGAAGAACCCGCGCCGACTGCTCAATCCTTGCGCGATTTATTACTGTCCACCCGATCGGAAATGGCGATCGTTTCAGAACGATTAAATGAGCTACAACGCAGCGGTGCTCGTATTATGGGATTTGCTCTCACGGGCGGCGTTATTACGGCTTTCCCTGGCACGACACGAACCGTTTTCCAAGTGTCTACAGGGTTAGGACATAACCGCTTTGCCGTAATTCAAACGCGATCGACAGATGTCACTCAGCAGAATCAAGCCGAGCCAGAGATTAGAGCAGCCGGAATAGATGGGTTGGAGCTAACGTTCTGGGCGATCGCACCGATTCCTGATGGCTTAATGGAGGTTTGGATTGCCGAGGAACATCAACTTTCTTGAACATGCAGCATTGCCACGGCGATCGCCTTTTTCGCCACCTTGTCCCAATTAATCTCGTCGTGTCGCGCCCAGATGAGGCTAGTGGCAATAATTTGAGTAACCAAGTAAGAGCAGTCTCTTTTTGTAGCGGGTTCAATTAAGTCGAACTCATCCTTCCACAGATAGTTAGATTTCTTTGACCAGAAATCAACGGCTCGTAAGGTGGCACCCTGGGGGATTTGAGCGACAGCAATGAAGTGACTTTGCCTCTGATTTGCCCGTTTAAAGTCGCGGCAGTCGTCACACCAAATCCAAAATTCAACCTTAGTATCTTCCAGGTAGCGGGGAATAGCTCTGAAGGTGGCAACGGCATTGGGCTGCAATCGATTGACGACAGCAAGAGCACAAAAGTTTCTAGATTTAAATATCCGAACAATGCGTAAAATCGGGATTCGCTCTTGTCTCTTGTTAGGGCGGAAAAGCCTGTAAATACACTTCCCGATGCTTTGCATAAACAGTTCTAGGGATGTTATTCTCAAGTAAAATTTCATACAATACGCTCTTTGTAATATCAATTAATTGAGATGCCCAGAACATGGAAGCCAGCCTGTTTTGATCGAATAATGAAGTAGTTTTTGATAGCCCAATACAATCTTTTTGTGTGCAGCGGATCAATCTTTTTTCAATGCGATCGATCACGAAAAGAGCAATATCATCAGGACTATTAGAAGGCATTCGCAGGTCTATTTGTCCGAGAAATAATCGGGTTACTCCCTGTCGGATCTCAATTTGATGCGTTGCTGAGTCAATCTGAACGACAGGACAGAGGCGTGAATTACAACGCTCAAAAGTGACCTCAAACTGCACTCCTTTGATTTCTTTAGAATGACAGCGACGGGACAGATTCCCCCGATTTTGTAAATGCATTGTGCTGGCTCGTTTAAAAGACTATCCATGATGCGCCCTATTTAACTATTTTTCAGCGGTATGATTGGGAATAAACTTCTTGGCAATCTCACCAAATAGAGTGGGCTGATAGCTTAAAAATAAAGCCACTAAGCCAATGCCAAATTCTTGCTGAGTCAGCGATCGCTTTTCCTGATGAATAATCGGTGCCCAAAACCACATAATGCACAACCCCGTGAGGATGGGCAGGGATACCCGACCAATCAGGGCAGATAGCCCGTCGTCGGCTTGATAGGGACAAGAGTGAGGGCAAACCCAGGCGGGAGGGGTTGGATTAGAATTAGCTAGATTGTCAGAGGAGTCAGAGGAGTTTGCCATAAGGGTCGCCTTATTAATCAGTTCAGAGTGCCCAAAATAGACTTTTGAGGGGAGGGAAAAATTGTCAGAAATTGCGACAAAAATAGCGGCACTCACTGACGGCGATCCTCGCGGTCTCTCCGAAGGAGTGCGCTCACATTATTCGCTGCGGATCAAGATCGGAGCGCTGGAGTTTTCCAGGTTGAAGGGCGATTTTGTTGGAACGCCAGTGATTAGCCTGAATACTCGTCAGTTTTCAGAGATAGAATTTACCCTAAATAACAAAAAGAGGCAGGAGGATCAGATCACTCCTGAAGGCGATCGCTCATCATCTGAACCAGTAACGGAACAAGCGCCGGAACAATTAAGCGAGGATTTGTGGGAACAGATTTTAGCCAACGAAGGGGCAGAGGTGCAGGTAGAGCTAGGCTACGCGCCCGATCATCTTCAGAATGTTTTAGTCGGCAAGCTGTATCGAATTGGGCGAAAATTGCCTGATGGCGTAATTCTAGAAGTAATGGATCAGTCGGCGCAACTGGCAAATACAACGAGGAGCTCGGTGAACGCGAAAGGGGAAACGCCTGTAATTAGCAAATTAAAGCCCGATGATTTGTCGGCAGATGCCTTTACCCTTTTACCTGTTGCTGATGAGACGGATTTAGGAACTGCGCAGCTACAGGTGCGCTCCTTCGGAGAGACCGCAAGGATCGATCTGGGCTTGAATTCCTCCAGTGGAATTACACCGCTCCCCACAGAAACAACCGGGGAGAATAGCCGCCCCGCTACTAGCCCGCTGGTGGAGAAAGCCGCTCTAGAATCTGGATTGAGGTTTGTGGATCAATCGGGTGTGGTGACAAGTGAACAGGGGACGGCGGCGATCGCATCCTCTAGCCTGAACTCTGCAAGCCAGCAAGCGGGGTTACTGGGTGAGGTACTGATTGCATCAGGCAACACGATCAAACAGGTAGCAGCGGGAAAAGGGGATACAACGGGATTGATTCTAGATTGGGTTGAGCATCAATCGGCATTCGTAGGCAATCCTGTGATCACGAAAAAAACCCCGTTGCAACTACAGAGCGGCTACGGGGCATTGACGGTTCAGGGCTGGAGTCCGAATGATAAGGCGATGATGGGGGCAACGGTAGTCACTACGCCGCCTGTGGGCGTTCATCCGACTGGTAATATTCAGGTGCCAGAGTGGGGCAATGTGAAGCTAGGAGAGGCGATCGCGCCAGGTTCGCTCTATACCTGGGGCGATGCCACGCGCCAAGGTGAGCGTGTCCCTGAAAGCAATGATGTGATGCAAGGAATCGTCCTAGCGGCTGGCTTGATGGACGAGATATCCAAGAAATATCTGGGTGGTCAGAAGGTGCAGATTACTAGCTGGTACAGAGATCCGGCTAGTAATGAGGCTGTTTCCAGTTCGGGGCGATCGGGTCCGCATACCACGGGTTCGGCGGTAGATTTCTACACCGATAACATGGATCAAATTCATGCTGATTATGAGCGATCGTGGGAGGGGGGAGTCGCCATCAGTCCAGGAAGTTTTGTGCATCTGGACGGGCTTGGTGTGTTTCCAGGGCTGGAGCATTATCCCAAGCTAAGGCGGTGGCAATATTAGGGAACACATCCACCAGAAGAATAGGCTCTAGAGATACTGTAGAAAACTGCTGCTCCATTTTTCTACAGACTACCGAAGCCTTCCGAATCTCCTCAGTGTGGGAGATGTCTGAAGCCGAACTGATTGCCAAATGCATCTGGGCGATCGCCAACTCTAGATTCTGGGAACGCGTCAATTTAGGAGAAGTCATGATTAGATATTTCACAAAATTACCGAGAAAATGGGTCTAAAGCCCCGTCGTTCACGACGGCTTCTCTTCCGGCTTCAATGCTTCTTTTGAATTAATTTTAACCTGAAATCCAGATCGGTTTAATCCAGATTAGCTTCCTTTCCTTCATCCCCACCCCATGAGATTGCTGCCGCCAGTGTCCGCGCCTCCAATGAGCATGAGGGCTGGCATGAGTGCCCTGCGGCGGGTTAATCCTAGGTAAGCTCTGTCGCTGATAATCCTTCCCAATCCAACGGGGAACACGGTACAATGGGCGATCGCTTTTCTGCTTACCGAAGCCCTTCCGCTCATCCGATGCAACCAAGATTTCAGAATCAATTAATTCTGGAAGATAGCTTAAAGACAGTACAATTTGCAGGACGATCGTTCTAAGCTTAGCTAGAAAAAGTTCGTCCTCTTTGGTTGTAGCCTCAGTTCCTATCTTGGGGTTGGGTTTGAATAAAATCTCATTATCACCTAGTCCAAAACCTGTCATCCAAGTAGACTCAGATTGATCCGACAAGAATATACTTATCTGTCTTTTATGCTCCACTCTAAAGGGAGTTTTGTTGATGCCATCGCTGATCACGACAAGCAGGTAGGGGATCGGATTTCCTTCGCTAGTACATAAAGCAGAGTTGGGAAGGAGAAGTAGCATTCCCGGTAATGGTGCCGTCCAAAATTCGTCAATTAATTTTGTCAGCCCGTTAATATCTGTCTCCTGAAAGTCCTTCAGGAGACTATGACTAATGCAATAAGTGGGTAATTCATCTTGCACCCACCATTTCCACGCTAGTCGATGGAGGTTGGCAGCGGGATCAAGGTGAATGTTCTTTACAGGCTCATTGTCAGTGCAGATGGCAGCGATCGCACTGATTAATTCCCATGATGCGTGAGTCTTTGGGATGCGGTAAGCGTGAGGGGGCGATCGTAGTTTCTTCAGTGTCGGGCTGTTTCCCTGCTCCATGTATTTTCTGATATCCGATAGGGTCAAGGATCTTCCCCCTTCAAAATTTCCAACTGTTTGCGCAGACTCTTCAGTTCATAATTAGTAGGCAATTCCCACAATTAAGTGCATCCAAAGAATGAAGATCTCGAAGCCTGACACACGCAGAGGGTCGCCATCCACACAATGCTCGACCCATGTTATGGAAAATAGTTGATAGTTGCGGTTGAAGGATTTTGGAACATTGATCCACCAAAGCTCCCGGCTAAGCTCAACACTAAAAACAAATCGATTCAGCAAAAGCATGGTATTTTTCATGAATCCTTGAGTAAGTTTTCTTCTAGAATCTCTCGAATAGAGTTCTCTAGAACGTCTGCCATTTCTACGATCGCCGCCACATCGACACCCATGGAGGAAAGCTTTTCAAAGGTAGAAGTAACCTGATCGGTGGCGATCGCGTGGATTTGTTGAGCAGTAATAGACCCAGATCGATCGCCAGCAGAAGAAGCAATATATGCAGCAGAAAATGGAACATTTGGAACGACAGTAGCAACTGCATCTACCGCTTCTAGCTCTGATAGTTCAGCCTCTTGAGCTTCTTCATACACCTCTGAACTCATGGGTTTGCGTTGGGCTATTTCCAGCAATCTAGCCCCATTCTGCTCCCAATAAGCCCAGGCAGTTTTCGCGTTGTTGAATCCTAATGGGAAAGGAGGACCAACGTCATCGCGCTCTACACAAAAGCCTTTTCCCCAATCTTTGACTGTGCCAACTTGAGCATAGTAATCTTTGATTTCTTCGAGTGTTGGAGCAGAGGTAGGTAAGGGATTTGATTTTGTGTAGCGATCGTATTGCTGCCAAATCTTGAGATGTTGCTTGAGTGCGTCATCCAGGCTAGAAAAAGTTTTTCGGAAGCCTGGAGCCTCAAAAATGAATGGAAATCCACCACTGCTATTCTCTTTAAAGCCACCCGGATAAACGCTGTCATATGCCACACAAACCAGCTTGAATTTTTTATCCTGTTCATCTTGATCAACAGTTGGCAGCTTTTTAATGCTGATTTTATCCAACGCTTCAGTTAGGGTTAAATCCGTCACGCTGTCGGATTTGATTAGAGCATCCCAGCTACGGGCGATCGCCATGGCTCGTTGGGCTTTGCGCTCTTGAATGTTGTGTTCTTGAAGATAGGGCAGCCAACCGCCATGCTTGGTTTCAGCTTTTCGCTGCTCTAGCTTTTGCCCTAGCTCACGGTAGAGTTGCAGTGCTGCTTTTCCGGCATTGAAAGCCGTCTCCTCAGATTCAGTTGCCTCTCGGTAAAGGCGATCGATATCTTGATCTAGAGTTGATTCAATTGCCAATTCAGGTGCTAATTCAGTGAGTTGCTCTGCGGGCTGAACTGCTAATTTATTTTCGAATTGATCAGATTCTACTGGAGCTGGTTCGAGTAAACTTAATTGCCCAGAGAGGACGCGGCGGTTATGTTCAACGCGATCGACAACCGTTTTTGCCCAGGCTGTTGCTTCCTCGGTTTCACGGTAGTCAAATTTATCCTCGTCAAACATTCTCCACCAGCCGCAGGTCGCCCGATGGATTAGGTCAACCCCGATCGCCCCGCCATTGGGAAAATCTACAAAAATCTCCCAATCCTCGTAACTTTCAAGATCTTCGTCTGCGTGCCCAGACTGGGACGAGTGACCTAAAGAGTTGAAACCATGCCCAGCCAACAGAGCGGTGAGTTGGGAGAGGGCGCTTTGATCCTGTAGCTGTTCAATGATTTCGATGCCTGCCAAATAGACTCTTCCCGTATTTAGCTCAACGAGTTCTTTACCCAGGCTGACCACGATGCCTTCAATGATGGGCTTGCCTCTCCTAAATCCTCGACCCCGAACGCGATCGCCCTCGTTAACAAACAAGAATGCTGGTTTTTCTGGTTCCACTTGAACTGTCTGCTGGGCTAGAGGGGCGATATCTTCAGGAGTCGCCAATGCTAGTTCCGAACAATGCAACGAGAAACTAATTCCGTCATCGTCCTCTAAAGAGGTCATGCCATTTTGATGCCGTCCTGTGACCGTAAAAATTATGTCTTTCTGGGTTGAAGATGCCAACTCTGAAATATTTTTAACGCGATCGCCGCTCTGAAATATTGGGAACGCCTTTTCTGGGGCGTAAAGCTCAATTTGCTCAAGCCTTAGCCTTGCCCTTTGATTAATAGAGGGCGAAAAAACATGAACAAGTTTTGCTGTGATCTTTTCTACTATCCAATCATCCATAGCATGAGGATGCCTGCGACAGATAACACGCGCTCCAACTGCAACAACCGTAGTAGATGCATTTGCCGCAAGAGTTGCACCTTTTTTCAGATACTCTTGAAAATCTGGCTTGCCCGCCTGCTTCTGCCCTCTTCTAGAGCGAGTCGATTGAGTGGTTTTTACTTGAGCAATCATGATTTGTTTCCTTTAGAAAATCCGTTCGTGTTTTCGATTAATTCAACGATCTCAGTTGGCAATGCTGTCAACCTCTGCTTTCCTCTAAAATCAACAGGGTGAGCAAGCTTGAGAACGTCGCTGAATATCCAGGCATATCGCCCGTGCTGCCAATTCCCTACAGCTCGCTCAAGTGGGGTTTGCGCCTCTATGTCAATCCATCGGTGTTGTGTGTGGCGCGGGTCTTTTGGGTCGATCATGTATAGGCAGTCAGTGAGGTTAGCGATCGCCACCACTTGACCTAGCGGCAATGGCTCAGAGAGTTTCTTGCTCAATGTTTTTTGTTGATCGGTTGAATGTTGAAGTGAGGTATAAATCGCTTCAATCACTTCATTTTCCACTTGGCGCTTAGCTGCATGAATGGCAACTAAACCTCTATACTCTGTCCCCCACCTACGGGTTTCAATCCTTTTCGTACCACAGGCAACTAAAGAAGCCCAGGGCTGCCAGAGCGTTAAAACTTTCATGAATGCACCTCTCGCAACGTCACGCTAATTCGTCCGGTTTTCATGTCTAAATCTGCCGGAGCAGTTCCTGGCAGAATCTTCATCACGCCGTGGTAGGCAAGGCGACTATACCCAGCCATAATCAGCGCATCACCCGATCGCAGTTCAATATCTTGCCAAGGCAGTCCTTTGTCGTTGATATTGCCCAGCCGAAAGATCGCCGAATCCCCCAAGCTCAATGTGACGATCGGTCTTCCTTGCTGAATTAATTCTTCTGCCTCACTCCGGTCCTGGTGCATTCCGAGGGATGCACCAACAGGAAAGAAGTTCACGATCGCGGTCTGCGGGAAATAAGGTAAATACTCCTCCGATCGAGCCTGCGTCAGTGCTAGCACTGCTAAATTAATTAGCTCACCGGGGAGAGGCGATCGGGCTGCAAAATATCCATAGGGCTTCCAGCGATAGCCCAGGCAGGCAAGGGGATGCACCATTGACACACCGTTGGGCATTGCTGGGGTATACCATCCACCCTCTGTCCATTTTCGTAGTGCTACAACTAGCTCACTCTGCTCACTCAACAGCAAAAAATTAGGGAGATGGATAACGCCAGAAGCAAGAACAGCGATTTGGCGAGGAATCAGATCAAGCTGTCCTATTGCAGATTTCGTTTTATTTGCCATTTGCACGATCCAAATCAGCCTTAAGCTGATCAATAATTTGGTTCTCCCAATTGATTAAAGTAGCTTGCTCTTTAAGCTGCAAATCAACTCGTTGAATATAAACGGCGATCGCCTTAGGATTCTGTCGATACAGGCGTTCCCAGCGTTTTGCGGCAACTGATTTAACGATGTTGCTAATGTCGTGTTGAATGGTTAAGAAATCGAACGAAAACATGGTTTAATTTCTCCTGATAATTCTGAAACTCAACTTTAATTAACTGCGATCGCTATCCCCAAACATGTCTTCACAGATTTGCCGTAACTGAGAATCTCGAATAGAACCGTCTTCTTCATCCCATAGAACAACTGGGTCATAATCAACATTGCCGTTAGGCTGGTAAAGGGGAGGGCGCTTACCCCATTCGTCTAGCCAAAAATCTTCTTCTTCAAGAAATTCTCTGCCGCATAGTTGCCAAGGTTGTCCTGGATATGCCGCCATAAATAAAGCCGAGGCGATCGTCTTAAAGGCTTCGTAAGACGATCGCTCAACTCCTTGCCAGACATGGCAATGATTAACGTAATAATTTCCGTTTGATTCAAACTCAACCTTGCACCGATGGTAGTGCCAGCGTGGATCGCCCCAGTCTTGCGGACGTTCACCAAGAGACAAAAGAGGATGCTCAGACTGACTGCCATCTTCGTTAACTTCATGCAGCGTGTAGCAGTTATGCACGACAACGCGCTGCTGTTGCTGCATTGCATCAAACTCTTGTGGAGTACAGTCCAGCGAAGTATCCCAACCCTGGTTAAGGGCTTCAGCGATCGCCGGATCAATCGCGCTTAATCTGGCAATCAAATTAATTGCCATGGAATGGGCTGTTTCTGCTGCGTTAGGTACGGCTCCCATACCTGGATGCCTTAGGCAAAGCTGGAGGAGCGCCACCAGTGTGAAAGCTCGTTCGGGCGTAATAAATATCTCAATGGGTTCAGCGATCGCCAGCCTGCTGGCAATTAATTCAAAGTCGGGTGTGTTCATGTTTGCTCTCTGTTGAAAGTTTGTAAATCAGCCAAACACTCTGCAAGCTGCTGACCGCTCATTGCCTGTAGGGTGGTGTTGTATCGTTCTTGCAGCCACTGCGATCGAGCAGAGCGATCAAAACTCAGTTCTTGAAATCGCCACTTCACCTCAAGCAACAGGTCAGTCAGGTCAGCTTGTTCCTCAACGAGCGAAACGAGCGGACAAATCTTACCGTCCTTCAAGACATAGCCCCATTGCGGATTCGCGCTCAGAAGCCACTGCATTCGCTCTACAGCATCTTTAGCCGTGGTGTTGGGAGAAATATGCCTTAGCTCTTGCTCAAGCGCTGACAGGAGCATATCCGGAGGGCGGAGGTTGAGGTTATCGCTAATCTTCTGCCATTGGGCAATTGGGTCGGCTGGCTGGCTGACTGGCGGCTTAACGGGTTGCGATCGCTGAGGTGTAGGTTTGGGTGGTTTAGGCGGTGCCTCACGCCAGCCTTGCTCAATCTCAAAGTCGTGATACAGGCTCTCGCCCTCAAGGTGAACTCGCTCTAGAGCAAATGAAAACAAATTGAGAACGGGTTTTCTGCCAGCTTTCTTCTGGCGATCGCTGTAATTCTGTGTACGCCGCAACACGTACTCCCAGAAGCTAGAATGACTACCGCCATCGCCAGCTCTGTCGTAGCGCGTCCAGTCGTAGGCACTGGCATCAAAATTTGGAAAATTTGCTTTTTCGGAAGCACCGACGGCGGCGGAACATTTTGCGTCTTGCTCTTGCGTTTGAGGGTGGTCAGCCGACTTTTCATCAGCTTGAGCCGTTTTAACAATTGCAGCAACAGAATACTCATCCTGTTCAGGCTGTTTATTTTTTGAAAAAAAGTATTTTCGGCTTTCTCTCTCTCTCTCTTTAGAGGATGTATAGATACCTCTATTAACAATATATAGATCCTGATCCTGGGAGGATCTATATATTGTGCTGGGAGCCTCTAACAAAGTATCAGCAGTTACTTTTTGAGTGCGATCAAGATAGATCGTGGGAGGATCTATAGAGGGAATAAGGGTGATCCTGGGAGGATCAGTAGCCTGGTTAGGGGCGATCGTGGGAGGATCAGTGGCAGGTTTTCTGCTACCCCTGCCCTTACGAATATTTGAGTTTTTAAAGTCTGCTGTCGGCACCTGCCAGCACTCCATTGGGAGAAGCAAATAGAGGTTTGCCAACGTTACTCCTGGCTGGTGCCTTTGCCGCACCATCATTTTTCGATCGAGCAGTTCTTTGACCGAATCCGCGACTTTTCGCCGTAGAACTTGTTCGGTGGTATTTGGGTAACTGCTTCCAAAACATTCAGTTGCAATTCGATTAAGCGATCGGCACACTGCCCAATGGACAGCACCATCTACAAACGTCGGACGAGCATGGCAGCTCAGGTGGCAATAGACCCGATAAGCTTCTATCGTTAAGCCCGCCGCATCTAACTCTGTGTGGATAATGGGTGCTCCTGGAAGGCGATTCGGGCGCGCTCCTTCGGAGATGCTGCGAGGGGGGCTTGTTAGGGGGGGAACAGCAGCAATCATGTTGCCGCCCCCCTGACAATTCGACTAAAGTAGAAGTGCCCTGACCTTCCGGATTGTGGAGAGATAGGGCTGAATTGAAAAGTATGCGAGTTAAGCAATATCACTGTAATCAGCAATACTTTAGCTACTCGATGTGGTAGGCTATACTGAAGCATAAAATTTAGGCGTTACGTGTGTAACGTCGCGAGTAAAAAGGGTTAGCTCTTGGGTCTTTGGCGGGACTGGAGCTAATTCTTTTTTTGTGGATAAAAGACTTAAGCTGCGTTGGTTTGAGCAGGTTGAACTTTGGCTCTCCGAGCCTTGAGGGCTGCTCGGATCATGGCGTTATCCCCGTGTTCTTCTTCTAAGAAGCTGAGGTAGCCTGCGAATAGTGCATCGCCTCGGTTCTTGTATCCAAGAGCACGTGAAGTCGCGTCGATGAACCACAAATCCTTTTCGGGGAGCCGAACAGAGGTAGAAATTCTGCCACTCATATTGTGTTTTCCTGAATTCGATATTTATATATTCAGTTATTAAATTAAAAAAGTCAAATATGATTTTTAATAAATCAAAAATGAGTTTCAAGTTTTTAGTCTTTTGCAAGTTCTCTGCCAACGGTTGAGGCGAGAAAAAGCTTGATTAAGGAATTTCTAAGGAATGAAGTTTTTAAGCTTGATTTGTAGCGTAGGATCATTGCTTAAAAGCCATTTCAAAATTCAGCGCGCCTGCTTTGGGAGCAGGATGTCGCAGGTTCGAATCCTGTCATCCCGACTTAGTTTAAGAGGATGTCTGAGAAGTCTAGATTGCTATCCGATCCGCCCCCTAAATCCCCCATTCTGGGGGACTTTGAAGGAGCATTGGTTCGGAAGTCCCCCAGAATGGGGGGTTGGGGGGCGAGTGTAAGAATCTTTGATACTTCTCAGACATCCTCTAAGCTTGATTTAGTTTCAGAGAAATTGGAGAGAGCATCCTGACCACAAGTTAGTCAGGTAGATTTGATAGTAAAAATAAAAAGCGATCGCTCCATTCAGAGTGTCATAGTCTTTTAGCTTCGAGGCTAGGATTCCATTGAGAATACCGTTAAGCAATTGGCGAAGAAGAGAAGGTGAAAGCCCTTTAGCTAGATAGTTCTTTTGATAAGTTCATTAGATGCGCTTTGGCTAATCTGAATATCAGAACCAAACAGCAAATAGTTCAATGAGTTAAATAATGGCTTTGTTTACAATTATCCAATCTTAGTGCAACGGTAATTGGATAATTTTCAGAAAAAGTAATAGCAAAAATAAAGAGCATAAAACTTACTAAAAAAGAAACCACTCAACACATCATGCACTGGTGGTTTTATAAAATAAGCTCAACTACTAAAATGCTTCCGGCGTTGCTTGCTGCGTGCCATTGCCTTACGCTTACGCTTCTCAATTGGGGTTTCAAAATGGCGATATTTCCTCATATCAGGAAAAATTCCCGCCCTAGAAACCTTACGCTTGAAACGACGGAGTGCTGACTCAATCCCTTCATTTTCACCGAGAATAATTTGAGCCATGCGATCGCCTCTCCAAATGAACGAACCAGAGCAATGAAAATGCCCCAAATAAAGATGAGGTAGGTCATTGACCTACCTGCACCGTCACAACACTAGATTTTTAGAAAAAACCTAGGAATGAATTTTAGTAACGGCGAGAGCCGCCGCCACCGCCACCGCCACCGCGGTTGCCACCGCCACCGCCACCGCCGCCACCCCAGCTTCCGCCAGAGGAACCGCGCTCTTCACGAGGCTTAGCTTTGTTGACCTTAAGGTCACGACCCATCCATTCAGCACCATCTAACGCTTCAATAGCAGCAGTTTCTTCAGCATCTGTGCTCATTTCCACAAATGCAAAGCCACGCATCCGACCTGTTTCTCGATCGGTGGGCAGTTGAACGCGCTTGACGGTTCCGTACTCAGCGAATACTTGAGTCAGGTCATCCTGTGTTGCTTCAAAGGATAGGTTACCGACATAAATCGACATGAAATCAATCTCCAGAATCAGAGGGGGTATAGAGAGTTAGATTCGGAGAAACGTAAATAACCACGTGCACAGCCGAAAATAATCCTATGAGGACATTAGCACAGGATGGGAAGATATGCATTGGGGATAAAGCGATCGATAGAATTTACTAATCCTCGCGATCGCGACCTTTAACGAATCTTGACGAATCTTTAAGTTCTACAAATGGATGCTAACCAGATGCTGAGCTAATGCCTCTATATTAGGATACTCCCAAAAGAGCATGGGGTCGAGTTTTTTTAAATGTAACCAATTGGCTAAGTCGCCTGTCAGGCTAACGGCAACCGACGAATCCAGCCCATAGTAAGCAAACGGCTGACTAGTATCAATTTCGTCGGGGTGCACTTTTAGGTAGATTGCTAGATTATGGCTCAACCAATCCTGGATTTCTAGCTCGGTTGGTTGCTCAAACTTTGTCGTTTCAAGCTGCGATCGCACCTCCCTTGCCTCTTCCTGAGAGGTAGAATTTGTCCAATAACAAACTCCCTCAAGCGTTCCACCCATAAAACTCGTTCGACAAACAAACCGTTGAATTTTTCCGCTGGATGTTCTGGGAATCTTTCCGGGCTTCAGCAAAACGACATCATACACCTGCAAATCATAATGTTCTGAGATTGCTTGGCGAATTGATCCCACGACTTCATTCGCATTCAAACCATTCAGTGCCGTCCGATTGACCTCCTGCATCACCACAAGTTGCTCAACTCCTTCTACTCTTACCGTAAACGCTGCACCAGAGTTAAGGGAAACTGATGGGTGACAATTCTTAACAATTTTTTCGATATCCTGGGGATAATAATTCATTCCTCGGATAATTAGCAGATCTTTCAATCGACCTGTTACAAATAATTCATTCCCCTCTAAAAAGCCTAAGTCTCCTGTCCTTAGGAAGGATTTCCCTCCATTGTTTAATCCTTTACTGTTTAATAAAGTCATCCTAAATGTTTTGCTTGTCTCTTCCTCCCGGTTCCAATACCCCATCGCTACACTTGTTCCCGCTACCCAAATTTCTCCCACTTGTCCATCTGGTAAAACCTGCAATGTTTCGGGATGGACGATTTGCAGTTCCTGATCTGATAAGCCTTGTCCACAGCTAACGACCTGACAATAATCAGCTTGACTACAATCAGCTTGACTACAATCAGCTTGACTACAATCAGCTTGACAACCATCAGTTTGAGCCGCTCCTGTCATTCCTTGCGGGTTGAAAGCGATCGCCTCATGTCTTTCTAATGCTGACTTTTGTAGATGCTTGACTGCTCCTGGCGTTCCCTTGACTTTTCCCGTCACCATCAAGGTTGCCTCCGCCAGTCCATAACAAGGAAAAAATGCCTCTTGCCGAAAGCCGCAGGGCTGGAGCAACTCTGCAAACTGATCTAATATCTCAGCCTGGATTGGTTCAGCCCCATTGAATGCAACCTGCCATTGGCTCAAGTCTAAATCCGATATCTGCTCCGGCTTGATTTTTTGGACGCACTGCTCGTAGGCAAAACTTGGCCCTCCGCTTGTGGTTGCACTGTAGGAAGCGATCGCTCGCAGCCATCGGACTGGGCTTTGCATAAACATGAGTGGCGACATTAACACGACTGGGAATCCGCCATACAGCGGTTGCAATACGCCACCAATCAACCCCATATCGTGATAAGGAGGCAGCCAAATGACTCCACAACTCTCATCCGAATATCCAAATCGCTCTTGAATTGCCGCCAGATTGTGCAGCAAATTGTCATGCGAAACCATTACTCCTTTGGGCTCATCGGTCGAACCTGAGGTATATTGCAAAAACGCCAACTTTCCTAATGCTAAATCCGGTAGTTCTCCCTCGCCCCAATCCTCTTCAGCTAACCCTTTCAAGCCTTGTAGTTCTGGTAATTGCTTTAACTGTGCCAAAATCTCAGGCGTAGTTAACATCACCGACGCTTCAGCATCCTCTACTAGATGCAGCAACCGATTGAGAGAGCGGTTTGGACGAGGAGGATAAGCTGGAACTGCAACGACTCCAGCACTTAAACAGCCTAAGAAAGCCGCGACATAATCTAATCCAGGCGGATACAGCAGCAATGCCCGATCGCCCCCTCGACAGCAATCCGACAACCGCGCCGCGATCGCTCCTACACGACGAGCTAAAGCCCTATAAGTTAAACTGACGGCTTGAGTTTCCCCATCTGTCAAAAACGTATAAGCAACCTGCTCTGGCTGACGAAGCGCCCGATCGCGCAAGATATCGACTAAAGTTGGCTGCATCTCCCGCTCAGAAGCACTCATCACCTTCTCCTAAATGCTTGGGATCAATAAACCATGCTCTCGCATCCTTCGTAGGTTAATTGTGCCAGTTTGTCGAGCTACACTCTAGAGCCGCTTCCGCGTGATCTCTTGCTCCCAAGCTTTCACCAAATTCCCTATGGTTTGCTCCCAATCGTATGCCTGCACTGATTCTTTTCCCTTCCTTCCCATTTCCCGACGCAGATCAGAATCGTTAATTAGGTGATTCAACTTCTTGGCAAAATCATCTACATTGCCTGGAGCAAATAAAAATCCATTAACACCATCTTGAATACTGTCAGTGACTCCCCCTGCATGAGGCGCGATCGCCGGAAGTCTTGTTGCAAACCCTTCCAGAATGGTCAGTCCTCGCGTTTCCTTCTCCGAAGCCGTGACCAGTACATCACAATTTGCCAACAAAGCCGGGATATCGTCTGGGGGAATCCGTCCTAAGAAATGTGCCAATTTCCCTAACCGCTCCGCAATTTCAGCGCGCATCTCTCCCTCTCCTGCGATTAAAATCGCGATCTGACTCATGTCTTGCTGTCGCGCCATCTTCTCCAGAGCGTTCATTGCAAACTTCCAACCCTTATCTGGCGTTAACCGTCCCACAAACACCAACTTCACCTTTTCTGCTAAATTCTCTAATCCATATTGCTTCTCGAAAAAATTTTGTTCCTGCAATTCCCCCTTAAACCTCTCTAAATCAACTCCCAAAAAATTCCCCCGCAATCCATTTCTAATTCCCATCTGCGTTACCTTTTCGTACGCATCCTGACTTCCTACCAGCGTCACATCATAGGCGTTATACACCCAGGCAAACAGCCGCCTCAAAATAAATTGCAACCCGCGCAATATTGGCATTGGCACCTTCAAAAAGTCCTCTGCATATTCCACAAAATTAGTATGGAAAAAACTTACGCAAGGAATCCCTATCTTCTTAGCAAATTTTATGCCTGGGAACCGGAGTAAACCATTCGCCAATCGCTCCGGCTCATCGACATGAATGACATCTGGCTGAAACGAGACTAGCTCTCGAAGCACTGTTTCATAAGATTTCGAGCTAACATTTCGTTCAAACTCAATTCCCATGTAGGGCGTACTTGCTAAGTTCACAATCCTCACCCCTGGCAAAATTTGCCCCGTGAACTCCCGCCAATTTGGATACACCTTTTCAATAGACTGGTAATCAGGACAAAATAACAGCACTTCGTGTCCCCATCGACTCAACCACCGTAGCCGATTCATTTGAGCCACTGTTACTCCATCGACTACGGGCAAAAACCCAGAACTCAAAATCGCAATTTTCATAAAAAATCCTGACGAATCACTCCTCCAGCCTGATAATAATCTGAAGTTACGATCGCCACTCATTTGGCAAGCCCAGACGCAAGCCCAGACGCGAGCCCAGACGCAAGCCCAGACGCAAGCCCAGACCTATGCAAACCGTAGTAGACCTATTACGCCACCGGGCTCAAGTTCAAGCAAATCAGACCGCTTACATATTTTTGAAGAACGGCGAACTCGCTCCTACCCTTATTACCTACGCAGAACTGGCAGGAAAAGCAGAGGCGATCGCCACACATCTCGCCCCCTATGCCACTGAAAGAGCCCTTCTGATCTATTCCTATGAATCAGGACTAGAGTTCATTACCGCCTTCTATGCCTGTCTTTGCGCCGGAGTCATTGCGGTGCCTTGCCACCCGCCTCGCAACCAACAAGACTTTACCGATCTTCAGGCACGTCTGACTTCCGCCCAAGCCAAAATTATTCTCACCGAAGCTGCTCTTCACTCCAAACTTCGTCCGCTGACTCCTCAATCGTGGATCATCACTAATCAACTTGCCTCAGTTGGGCGATCGCCCTTACCTCTGATCACAGCCGAGCATCTTGCCTTTTTGCAATACACCTCCGGCTCTACAGGCATCCCTAAAGGCGTAATGGTCACCCATGCTTGCATCCGCAGCAATCAAAAAACCTTGGAAATTGCCTTTGGCAGTAACCCGCAAACCATCAGCGTCGGCTGGCTTCCTCTTTTTCATGACATGGGACTGATTGGCAATATCCTTCAGCCCTTGCACTTGGGCATTCCTAGCATTCTCATGTCTCCCCTTGCTTTTATTCAAAAACCCGTTCGCTGGCTCCAAGCCCTCTCTCATTACCAAGCGACTACCAGCGGTGCCCCCAACTTTGCCTACGATCTTCTCTGCCGTCAAACAACCCCTCAACAGCGGCAAACCCTTGACCTGAGCCATTGGGAAGTCGCCTTCACAGGAGCCGAACCGATCCGCACCCAAACCCTGAGCCAATTTGCCGCGACCTTTGCTCCATGTGGCTTTCGCTCCCGCGCCTTTTATCCTTGCTACGGCATGGCAGAAGCTACCCTCTTGATTACGGGCAGCATCAAAACCGAGCCGCCCACTATCATTGACCTCAACCCAGTTTTCCTGAAAGAGAACCGAGCGATCGAAACCAGTGCCGCCGATCCTGAAAAGCGCTCCATCATTAGCTGTGGTCGCCCTTGGCTAGACACTCAAATCGTCATCGTCGATCCCCAGGCTCTCAAGCCTTGTCCCTCAGACCAAATTGGAGAAATTTGGGTGACTGGCTCAGGGATTGGCAAAGGCTATTGGAATTTGCCTGAACAAACTCGGCAAACTTTCCAAGCCACCCTCACCCAATATCCCGATCAAACCTTTCTGCGCACTGGCGACCTCGGCTTTCTCAAAAACCAGGAGCTTTACATCACAGGTCGCCTTAAAGAAATCCTGGTTTTCTGGGGCTTCAATCACTACCCCCAACACATTGAACAAACCGCCGAAAACTGCCATCCGGCTCTCCGTTCCAATGCCAGCGCTGCTTTTGCTGTACCCGTAGAGGGCGAAGAAAAGCTCGTGATTGCCCTAGAAGTCGATCGCCACTATCGCCACAGCCTAGACGTAGAAACTACTGTAGAGGCGATTCGCTGGGCAGTATTTGACCAACACTTTGTTGATGTCTACGCGATCGCCTTCCTCAAACCCGGTAGCCTGCCTAAAACCTCCAGCGGCAAAATTCAGCGCCAAACCTGTCAAGAAAAGTTTCTCGCCCAGCAGCTAAATTTAGTGGCAGAATGGCGATCGCCCCAACCCCATGACATCACCACCCTGCTCAAAAAATATCTGACTCCGACTACCCACGTCCGACGTTATCTCTCTCTGCTACGCAGCAAACTTAAAAGAAGTTTATCCCTACTGCTTAAACGATGATTTGCAAACCCCAAGCTTGGCTCGCTACTTTCATTCTCACTGCTATCATCGCGATCGCTGCTCCTGCTAAAGCCGCCGACCGCATCTATTTCAACTATGGTCCTTTCGAGTTTTCTGTTGCAGTAGATGACCTCGACCAATTTGCTCAAACGGGCACCATTCCCCCCGATTTGAAGTTCATCCTCAATCGCTTCAGCCCTGAACGACAAGACCAAATTAGAACACTCCTTCGCCTTAAAAACGAGGTTAACCCGGTTACTCTCTCCCGTGTCACTTATACTGTCACCGCCGAACGGTTGATTACCCGCCTTGGCGACCTAATTCAAACCCGCGATCGCCAGAACGGATTCTATGCTATCCGGGCTGCTCTCCTCCAAGCTGCTGCCGATCCTGAAGGACTCAGCCTTCTCAACTTCCTCCAAAAATTTCCGACTGATCTCCGCCTAAATCTTACAGGCACCCTAAAATTTGTCAACCAACTCAAAACAACAATTCAAGAAACCGATACTTTTGTTGCAGATTTAGAAAAAGAAACCACAAAAATTGCTCAGTCTAACCCTCCAGTAGATCCAACTCAAATACCTGATTTACGACAGCCTGGAAAACTTGCGGTAGTCACGCAAGCGTTAAGCTTAAAAGATGAAAAACGCGCGCTGCCTCGCAGATACCCCGAAGGTCGCCCCCTCACGATCGATCTTTATCGTCCCAACACTTCAAACCCGACTCCCGTTATTTTCATTTCCGGCGGCTTAGGTGGCGAACGTAGCCACTTCAAAGACCTGGCTCGACACCTAGCATCCCAGGGCTTCACAGCCATAGTTCTCGATCATCCCGGCAGCAACGCCCAGCGTCAGAGAGATTTCTTCAAAGGACTCTATAGCGAAAACTTTGACAGCCAAGACTTTATCGATCGCCCCCTAGATATTTCCTTTGTGCTAGATGAACTCACCCGCCGTAATGCCAACGAATTTAACAATCAACTCAACCTGCACCAAGTGGGAATGTTTGGCTATTCCTTAGGCGGCACCGCAGCCCTTGCTTTAGCAGGTGCAACGATCAACTTTAATCAGCTAGAACAGGACTGTGGTAATCAAATTAACATTATCAACATTGCTGTTCTCTACCAATGTCGTGCCCTAGAACTTCCTCGTGACAAGTATCAGTTAAAGGACGATCGCATCAAAGCCATATTTTTATTCGTTCCATCTAGCAAACATCTCTACGGTAGCCAGGGCATTAACCAGGTTCGTATTCCTGTTTTCTGGCAAGCCACGAACGAAGATATCGTTACGCCTCTCCTGCTTGAACAAGTTCCTATGTTTAATGCGTTACCATCTCCTAAGAAGTACCTGGCAGTATCCCAAAAGCTGCCCCATACCCGTGTTATTTTACAGTTACTCGATCGCGTTACAGGCACTAACCGTGCCATGCTTTCTGATGAACTTTTTAATGTTACGCAAAATTATCTAAAAACATTCAACACAGCATTCTTTAAAACGTTTATTAGTCAGGATAAAACCTATCAAACCTATCTCACTGCATCTTACGCAAAAGCCTTTGCTCAGCAACCCTACAGTCTCACTTTAATTGAATCAGGGCAACACCTCGTGAATAGAAATTAGCATGGCATCCACTGCACCTACCGTTATCATCCACGACGTTCAAAGCCAGACTTGGCTTGATTTCCACGATCCTGTAACCATCCTCGTAGCCCACACGCCCGACCAAGTTCTGTCCCTCTTAGAAACGCTTCAACAACAAATCGATCAACACCATTTGTACGCCGCAGGTTTTCTAAGCTACGAAGCTTCTCTCGCGTTTGATCCTGCCTTTACGGTCAAACCGACTCTGTTTCCCCTAGCCTGGTTTGGACTTTATTCCAAACCCGAAGTCATTAACCTGCCTCCACTCTCCTTGTCCCAACCCCTGAACTGGATACCCGACATCACCCGAGCTCAATATGACGAAGCCTTTAACCAGGTCAAACACTACATTTGCCAAGGTCTTACCTATCAAGTCAACTTATCTTTTCGCCTCAACGCTCAGTTTCCACAATCCCCTTGGCACTACTTCAACCAGCTTGCTCAAAACGCCCAATATGGAGCTTTTATTGAAACCCCAGACTGGGCAATTTGCTGTGCCTCGCCAGAACTCTTTTTTCGCCAAAACCACCACGAAATTCATTGCCGACCCATGAAAGGTACTGTTCCACGCGGGTTGACCCATAAGGGCGATCGCCTCCTCGCTCAATGGCTGCAAAACTCCAAAAAAAACCAGGCTGAAAATATCATGATTGTAGACATGATTCGCAACGATCTAGGACGCATCGCGCAGGTAGGCACCGTCAAAGTCAATAGCCTCTTCAACATTGAGCAGTATCCTACCCTTTGGCAAATGACATCCTCGGTTCAATGCCATACCCAAACCACTCTCAGTGAAATCTTTCAAGCTCTCTTCCCCTGTGCTTCTATTACAGGCGCACCTAAACGGCAAACGATGAAAATTATTGCAGAATTAGAAAATACGCCCCGCAAAATATACACGGGCACTATCGGGTTTATTACGCCTGATAGAACGTCGCAATTCAATGTTGCCATCCGCACCGTTCTCATTAATAAGAACGACCAAACCGCAGAATATGGAGTGGGCGGTGGCATCGTTTGGGACTCTCAAGCAGGAGAAGAATTTGAAGAATGTCGCACAAAAGCCAAAATTCTGACTGCCCAGCCACCCGAATTTTCACTGCTAGAAACGCTGCTCTGGACACCTGAAAAAGACTATTTTTTACTAAATTTGCACCTTGAAAGACTCATCGCATCAGCCGAGTACTTTGCCTTTCCAACTGATCAATCAACGGTACAAAATTACCTCAAAGCGATCGCCCTTACCTTTCCACCGCATCCTCAAAAAGTCCGTCTGCTTCTCTCCAGCCAAGGTACTTTAACCCACGAATCCAGTCTACTTGTTCAAACTCACACGCCCTTACGAGTTTGCCTTGCACCCTCTCCAGTAAAATCTAGCCACGTTTTCCTTTACCACAAAACTAGCGATCGCCAAATTTACGCGCAAGCACAACAGCAATGCCCTGGTTACGACGACGTTATTTTATGGAATGAAAACGGAGAACTCACCGAATTTTGTACTGGAAATCTGGTCGTTGAACTGGACGGACAATGGTACACGCCGCCGATTGAGTGTGGATTATTGCCAGGAACGTATCGGGCTTGGCTTTTAGAGCAAGGAATGATTCAAGAGCGGATCATTCGGGTTAAAGAATTAGCAAATTGTGCACATGTTTTCTTAGTAAACTCAGTGCGGCAGAAACGAGAAGCGATCATTGATCCACCTTTCAGCATTTAACATTACTCGTCATGAGTGTTTAGTCGTAAAATAGATATACTGCTTAGAATTAGCTCAAAATTACGATCGCCCCTATGACTGCTGCAACCCCCGTCAAAACCCAGTACGAGGCAATTATTGGTCTAGAAACCCATTGCCAACTCAGTACCGAAACCAAAATCTTTTCCACCAGTTCGGCTCAGTTTGGCGCTGACCCCAACACTAACATCGATCCGGTGTGTATGGGGCTACCAGGGACGCTGCCTGTGTTGAATCAAAAGGTGTTGGAGTATGCAGTTAAGGCAGGACTGGCGTTGAATGCTCAGATTGCGCCCTACAGCAAGTTCGATCGCAAACAATATTTTTACCCCGACCTGCCCAAAAACTATCAAATTTCGCAGTACGACTTGCCGATCGCTGAGCATGGTTGGCTAGAGATTGAGCTAGTGGATGCAGACGGGAGTTCACGTCGTAAGCGCATTGGGGTGACGCGGCTGCACATGGAAGAAGACGCAGGAAAACTGGTGCATGGTGGCAGCGATCGCCTGGCTGGCTCAACGTATTCTTTAGTGGATTACAATCGCGCGGGTGTTCCTTTAGTAGAAATTGTCTCCGAACCTGATTTGCGATCGGGGCAGGAAGCCGCAGAATATGCTCAAGAGATGCGTCGAATTATGCGTTATTTAGGCGTAAGCGATGGCAACATGCAAGAAGGTTCGCTGCGCTGTGATGTCAATATTTCGGTGCGCCCAGTGGGGACTGAGAAATTTGGCACCAAGGTCGAAATTAAGAATATGAACTCGTTTAATGCCATTCATCGGGCGATCGATTATGAAATTGAGCGGCAAATTGAAGCGATCGCCGCAGGCGAAAAAATCGTTCAAGAAACTCGTCTGTGGGATGAAAGCTCACAGCGGACGTTCAGTATGCGAGTCAAGGAAGGCTCCAGCGACTATCGCTACTTTCCCGAACCAGATTTGGGGCCCATTGAAGTTACTCCAGAACAGTTGACGCGCTGGAAGGCTGATTTACCAGAACTGCCCGCAACTAAACGCCGTCGCTATGAAACAGAGATGGGTTTGTCGGCTTATGATGCGCGGGTGATGACGGATGACCGAGCAATGGCAGAATATTTTGAGGCGACCGTTGCTGCTGGGGCTGGGGCGAAGCTGGCGGCGAACTGGATTATGGGTGATATCAGTGCCTATCTTAACAATGAAAAGCTAACCATTGGGGCGATCGCGCTTAAGCCTGAGATGCTGGCAGAGATGGTTGGGTTAATTGAATCGAACACGATTAGTAACAAGATTGGTAAGGATATTTTACCGGAGTTGTTAACGAAGGGCGGATCGGCAAAAGCGTTAGTAGAAAGTAAAGGTTTAGTTCAAGTCTCTGATCCAACAGTGATTGAAGAGGCGATCGACAAAGTGTTAGCGGCTCACCCAGATGAGTTGGAAAAGTATAGAGGTGGGAAGAAAAACATGGCAGGCTTCTTTGTGGGACAAGTCATGAAGCAAACGGGCGGAAAGGCAGACCCGAAGCTAACCAATCAGTTGTTGATGAAAAAGCTGGAAGGTTAATTCTTTTGAATTGAATCTAGATGCTAGATCATTAATGGGGCGATCGCGGCTTTGAGTAGATTCATACTTCTACTCAGCAATGCCCACAGCGACTCATTTATTTAAAGGCTGCGATCGCTCACTGATAGGCAAGTTCTTTGAACTCATCATGTTCAGGAAAAGGATAAACCCGCAAATTCTGACTAAGATTAATATTAAGCCGCTGATAAAACATTGGATGAACCACACAATAATCCGTTACCATCAGCGGTAATCTTGCTTTTGAACTATATTCAAAGTCTGCTTCCACAAAACCTGATTTTTGATCAATTCGTCGCGTTCGCCCAATGATGCCAAGCTCGGCGATGAGTTGCCGAAACGCCAGAGGAGAATATTCACCAGACGGCCATTCCGATGCAGTCAGCGGCGCTCTTTTATCTAGTTCATTCCCTTTAAAGATCATCGGCAAACCCGAGAGCGCTTCTACAATTCTACCAACTTTAGGATAAACAGAACTATAGGAGTTAAGTACCTCTTCTGCCAGGGCATACTGACCTTCTGCAACTGCTTTGACAATCATTTTGGGGTGAAAAAGAGGAAATGTTTTCTCTTGAAACGCTCGATCTGCGATCTTGTTACAAAGCACGATTAGTTGCCGAGGACGCATTTGTGTATGCCGCAACACGTAAGGAAAAGACAGTTCAGATAGTCCTCTGTCATTCTGCAAGCTGTTGCCAAAATAGGGATTCCACATCTTCTCACGGACTTCGTTGTAGTCATCCCATTTAATATTGGCAGACTCTTTAGAAAGCTGACCCACCGCCTGTAAATAGTGATGAAATCGCCAGCTAATGAGTCGCATCAAGTCTCTAGGTCGCCAGTGCAAGTAAATTTCATGCCGAATGAATTTCAGCGTATTAAGAATGACTTCTTCTTTCAGGTAGGGAAAAACTTCAGCCATCAAAAAGATCTTTAAATGAACTCCATTTCTAGCGTGATCTCGATTAAACTCGGAACCGCACTGAATCAGCGCTGCGATCGTTCGCATCATGATGTCATCATGGATGGCATAATTTTCTAACGTATCGATCGCCACAATAATTGGTTTTTTGCACGCCAGTTCCAGTACGGCTGCTTTACCTGCGGCAATTCTCTCATCTGAAAGAATGGCTTCTAATTCACTCAATAAATCGCCTTCGGTTTCTAAAAAGTGATTGACTAAAGCGCTAAGCGTATGGCGAATGAAGTTAGAAACTTTGCCATTTTCGTCACCAAAAATACAGGCAGCCCGAATCCGAATATCTTGATCTTTTAGCTCTCTAAAGATAATTAACCAAATTAGAAAATTCCATATTTTTGCAATTTTAGGAATCGCCACTTCCCGAGACTGCATTGTTAGTTTGGAAACTTTTTCCAGCACTTGGTCAAAGGCTACAGGCTCATCTACATCGATCGCGATCGTATTACGAAGCTGCTTTTGGAAGGAGAAGAATTGAGCCAGGGCAGTTTTTCCCGATCCTCGTCTGCCCACAATAAGAAACACGTTTGGATCGAGCGATAAGCTGTTGAATCGGGTTTCGTAAAAGAAATATTCGCTGTACTCTTGCTTGAGGAGCTTCACTTCAGATTCACAGTCTGCCTCTCCAAAAGGACTGACTTGCTTAGCAGTTTCCTGATCCACCTGGGTTCTCCTCTATCTTCAAGACGGGGGCTATCTGTTCACATCATACGGGAGCCGAATTAACTGTGTAATTCTCCTTGTAAATATTTTATTCTATTCAGTTGTTTTAGAACCCATCCGAATTGTTTACAAAGCAGGTTTTATAAATTCTCCAACTCATCAAGCCCACTAATTCTCTATTCATTGATTAGAAAGAGTCATCTTATACCAATGCAATAGGGCGATTGCAGTAAGATGCGCTTCTATAATTCGCGATCAACAGCAACCCCTTACGGGTATCTCAAACGGCACAACAGCTTCAAAAACTCTAGCCAATGCAAAAGACGCATAGAAATCTCGCAGATCCTTCATAATTTGCAAGATTTTGTAACAGAAGTCACGAAACTAGAGGTTGATTCACCCTACCTTAGCTTTCAGTGGTTCCAATTCGGTTGGGTTCGTCCCAAATCAATAAACCCATGGTTACTATGATGACTGAGCAAGCGCCTAGCTTAAACAAGTTTGAAAAACTCAAGGTCGAAAAAGACGGTTTGGCAGTCAAGGCAGATTTAGAAAGCTTTGCCCAAGTCGGCTGGGAAGCAATGGATGAAACCGATCGGGATCACCGCCTCAAGTGGTTAGGTATCTTTTTTCGCCCAGTGACTCCGGGCAAGTTCATGATGCGGCTGCGCTTGCCCAGCGGCATCATCAGCAGTGTTCAAATGCGAGTCCTCGCCGAAATTGTTCAGCGCTATGGAGAAGATGGCAATGCCGATATTACTACACGGCAAAACTTACAGCTTCGAGGCATTCGGATTGAAGATTTACCTGATATTTTTCAGCGGCTCGCCAGCGTTGAAATGACCAGCGTGCAATCAGGCATGGACAATGTACGAAATATCACAGCGTCTCCGGTGGCAGGGTTAGATGGCGATGAATTAATTGATGTGAGAGACTTGGTGCAACAAGTCCAGGACATGATTACGAACAGTGGACAGGGAAATCCTGAGTTTACGAATCTGCCCCGCAAATTTAACATTGCGATCGAAGGCGGACGCGACAATTCAATTCATGCAGAAATTAATGATATTGCTTTCGTTCCAGCATTTCAAGACGTTGAAGGCGAGTCTCAACTAGGCTTTAATGTCGTTGTGGGCGGGTTCTTCTCTGCAAAGCGTTGTGAAGCCGCAATTCCGCTGAACGTCTGGGTCTTGCCTGGTGAGGTCGTCGCTCTCTGTCGCACCATTCTGGAAGTATACCGCGACCATGGACTGCGTGCAAATCGCCAGAAGTCACGGCTAATGTGGCTCATTGATGAATGGGGTCTAGAACGGTTTCGATCGGCTGTTGAGCAACAGATCGGACACACGCTTCACTTTGCTGCCGCGAAAGATGAAATTGACTGGGAGAAAAGAGATCACATTGGCATATATCCGCAGAAGCAACCCGGCTTGAACTACGTCGGAATATTAATTCCTGTAGGGCGTTTATACGCCTCTGACCTGTTTGAACTGGCGCGAATCGCTGAAGTTTATGGTAGCAGCGAGCTTCGGCTAACCATTGAACAGAATGTGATTATTCCCAACATCCCTAACACTCGGCTAGAAGCATTTTTGCAAGAGCCTGTGTTGGAAAAGTTTGCAGTTAACCCCAGTCCACTGATGCGATCGCTCGTATCCTGTACTGGGTCACAGTTCTGCAATTTTGCCCTAATTGAAACCAAAAATCGGGCACTGGCAATGATCAAAGAATTGGAAACAGAAATAGAAGCTCCCCAACCCGTGAGAATTCACTGGACGGGCTGCCCTAATTCTTGTGGTCAGCCGCAGGTTGCCGACATTGGTTTAATGGGTACCAAAGTCCGTAAAGATGGCAAGACGGTCGAAGGAGTAGACATCTACATGGGCGGCAAAGTGGGCAAAGATGCTCATTTGGGTGCTTGCGTCACTAAGGGAATTCCCTGCGACGATTTGAAGCCCGTCTTGCACAATTTGCTCATCGAGCATTTCGGTGCCCGTAGCAAAGCGGTTGTAGCCTAATCGTTCCTCATTACACAAACTGCTCTCTCAAACTGAAATTTCACCAGGTAAATATGTCTAACTTGTCCAGACGGAAATTTATGATCGCGGCAGGCGCCACTACTGCTGCTACCTTATTGGTTCATGGCTGTACCTCCACTGCCGAAAATCCGGCTGCATCCACAGGCAGCGCTTCTGGCGCGTCGCCATCTCCCGTTGCCGCAGGTGATGCGCCGGAAGTGACCACTGCCAAGCTGGGCTTCATTGCCCTAACTGACTGCGCTCCTCTAGTGATCGCTAGAGAAAAAGGGCTGTTTGCTAAGTACGGCATGACGGATGTGACGGTTGAGAAACAAACCTCTTGGGCAGTGACCCGTGACAACTTAGAACTGGGTGCCAAAGGCGGCGGCATTGATGGAGCCCATATTCTCAGTCCCCTCCCTTACTTAATGACCACGGGCAAAATCACCAAGGGCAACAATCCAGTGCCCATGAACATCCTGGCTCGGCTCAATACCGATGGTCAGGGAATTTCTTTGTCCAACGATTATAAAGATCTTAAGGTTGGCACCGATAGCTCTGTCCTTAAGGATAGAATTACTGCTGCCGCTGCCGCAGGCAAGAAGTTTAAGTGTGCAGTCACTTTTCCGGGCGGCACCCACGATATTTGGATGCGCTACTGGTTGGCGGCAGGTGGCATTGATCCTGAAAAAGATGTCGATATCGTCGTTATTCCACCGCCACAAATGGTTGCCAACATGGAAACAAAAACCATGGATGCTTTCTGTGTGGGCGAACCCTGGAATGGTCGGTTAGTCAGCAAAGGACTAGGTTTTACAGCAGTCACTACTGGGGAACTGTGGAAAAATCATCCTGAAAAAGCGTTTACCATGCGTGCCGACTGGGTTGAACAAAATCCTAAAGCTGCTAAAGCGATCACGATGGCAATTCTAGAAGCGCAAATTTGGTGTGATGAGCCAGCTAACAAAGAAGAAATGTGTGAGATCATTTCTGCTGATAAATACATTAAGGCACCTGCAGAAGACATTTTAGAGCGGGCGAAGGGCAATTTTGATTTTGGCAATGGTCGCAAACTTGAAAACAGCAACTTGCTGATGAAGTTTTTCAAGGAAGATTCTTCCTATCCCTTTAAGAGCCACGATGCTTGGTTTGTAACTGAAGATATTCGCTGGGGTAAGTTACCTGCTGATACTGACGTGAACAAGTTGGTAGATCAGGTTAACCGAGAAGATATTTGGAAGGAAGCAGCAAAGACGATCGGGCAGGAAGCTGCTATTCCTAAGAGCACCTCACGCGGGGTAGAAACTTTCTTTGATGGCACCAAGTTTGATCCGGCTGATCCGGCTGCTTACCTGAAGGGACTCAAGATTAAGAAGGCTTAAGAACTTCTAGCCAGATACTCTCGTTTTTAGGATTTGCCTGGGAACGAGAGTATCTCAGAACAAAGTTTTTCACCGTCAGTCCTATCACCGCCTGGGTAACAAAAGACTCAGAACTGAAACACTAAACCTCATAACCTTAAAAGGTTCAGCAGGAATCCTCACCATGACAACTAATACCTCCCTTCGTCCTAACGCTTCTTCTCAATGGTCAGAGCGGCTCAATAAGCAGGGGGCACAGCTTTTGCCGCCCATTGTTTTCACGTTGGCGATTCTGGCGATATGGCAACTGCTGTGCCTGAGCCCGACATCTCTGATTCCGGGGCCCATTCGCATGGTTAGCGATACCTGGAATTATATTATCGATCCATTTTTTGACAATGGCGGCACCGACAAAGGCTTGGGCTGGCAAATTTTGATTAGCTTGCAGCGTGTCGCACTGGGGTATTCGATCGCTGCTGTCGTTGGCATTGTAGTTGGCGCAATCATTGGCAGCAATATGTTGATTCGCCGAGGGTCTGATCCCATCATTCAGGTTTTACGAACCGTTCCTCCCCTGGCATGGTTACCGATCGCCCTGGGCGTATTTCAAAACAGTGATCCCGCAGCGATCTTTGTCATCTTCATTACTGCCGTCTGGCCCATTATTATCAATACGGCAATGGGCGTTCAACAAATTCCTCAAGACTATAAAAACGTAGCAAAAGTTTTACGTTTATCGCCTCAGGAATATATTTTTAGCGTTCTCATTCCCGCTACAGTTCCCTATGTGTTCACAGGCTTACGAATTGGTGTGGGTTTGGCTTGGTTAGCGATCGTTGCAGCCGAAATGCTGAAAGCGAATGGTGGTATTGGTTTCTTTATTTGGGATGCGTACAATAGCAGCGGCAGCGACGGCAACAGTCAGATTATTTTGGCAATCATTTACATGGGTCTGGTTGGCTTGGTGTTAGACAAATTAGTCGGTTGGGTGGGTCATTTGATCTCTCCGGGTGAACAGCACTAATTTCATCGTCCTCTTATTCCCTATTTGCCATGACAGCATTTGTAGAAATTGACCACGTTGATAAAGTTTTTCCTCTGCCTGGAGGCGACCCTCGCGGTAACGGCGAAGCCGATCGCTATATCGCTCTTTCAAACATCAACCTGACCATTAAAGAAGGCGAATTTGTCACTCTCATTGGTCACTCAGGCTGCGGCAAATCAACCCTGCTCAACATTGTGGCCGGGTTAGATAATGCCACGACAGGCGGCGTTGTTTTAGAAGGCTCGGTAATTACCCGACCCGGGCCCGATCGCATGGTGGTGTTTCAAAACTATTCATTGTTGCCCTGGAAAACCGTGCGCCAGAATATTGCCCTGGGCGTTAATGCAGCCCTGAAGCATCTTCCGGCAGCCGAACGACACGCCCTAGTTGAGCAGCACATTAAACTAGTAGGCTTGGAACCGGCAGCAGACAAACGTCCGCACGAATTATCGGGTGGGATGAAACAGCGCGTGGCGATCGCCCGTGCCCTCGCCATTCGCCCCAAAGTGATGCTGCTAGACGAACCTTTTGGCGCACTAGATGCCTTAACCCGAGGCGGCTTGCAAGAGCAGCTGATGCACATTGCCGAGCAAACCGGCATGACCTGCTTAATGGTGACCCATGATATTGACGAGGCGTTGATTCTATCCGATCGGGTGGTCATGCTGACGAACGGTCCAGAAGCGCATATCGGTCAAATTCTAGAGGTAAAAATTCCTCGTCCGCGCACCCGCATGGAGGTCGTTAATCATCCTAGCTACTATGCTCTACGCAGCGAAATGATTTACTTCCTCAACCAGCAAAAGCGCGCTAAAAAGCGCAAAAGTCAACCTGTGGGGGTGGTTGCAGGCAATGGGTTAGAGAAGGTGAATCTAGACATTGGGTTTGCGGCTGTGAATGACTGTGCGCCCTTAGTCGTGGCAAAGGAAAAAGGCTTTTTTGAGAAGCATGGGTTAACCCAAGTCACCCTGAGCCGGGAGCCGAGTTGGAAAGCGATCGCAGATGGTCTTGCCAATAAGCGATTAGATGCAGCGCAGGTCGTGGCAGGAATGCCCCTCGCCATGACCCTAGGATGCGATGGCAACCCGCCGATGCCGATGGTCAGTGGCTTAATTTTGAGCCGGAACGGCAATGCTATTACGCTAGACAAGCGATTCTATGATCAGGGGGTGCGATCGCTCCAGGACTTTAAAGCAGCGATCGCCAAAGATCCTGACAAAATCTATACCCTGGGCGTGGTTCACCCTGCCTCAATGCAGAATCTGATGACGCGCTACTGGTTGGCATCCGCAGGTATCGATCCGGATAAAGATGTCAATTTAGTCATCCTTCCCCCTCCGCAGATGGTCTCCAACCTACTGTCGGGTAACATTGACGGCTTCTGCGCTGGCGAACCCTGGAACTCTCGCGCCGTCCAGGAAGGGCATGGTTTTGTGATTGCCACAGATTTAGACGTTTGGCCCGGGCATCCTGAGAAAATGCTGAGTGTGCGGGAAGATTGGGATAGCCAACATCCTCGCACCCATATCGCCTTAGTGACAGCCCTGCTGGAAGCCTGCATGTATTGCGACGACCCTCGCAATCGGGAAGAAATTGTCAAACTGCTGAGCAAGCCTGATTACATTGGCACTAATCTCGAGTACATCCGCCCCGGTTTGGTCGGGCCTTTCAATCGCGGTACGGATGAGCTTCCGCAGATCCTCCCGCGATACCATCAGTTCTACATCGAAAAGAGCGCTTGCCCCAGTCGATTTGAAGGACTGTGGGTGTTGACTCAATTGGCGCGCTGGGGCATTACTTCCTTCCCTAAAAACTGGGTCGAAATCTTAGAGCGAGTCCGGCGAGTTGATATCTATAGTCAGGCGGCTAGAGATCTCGACTTACCGGATCAAGAACCCGATCGCCATCCAATTGAGCTATTTGACGGCAAGGTTTTTAACCCCGATAGGCCGATCGATTATCTTAATAGCCTCGACATCCACGGAAACATTCAAATCGAAGAAATTCTGATCGACGAACCCATTCCTGCTGCTGTTAAGACCGCTGTTTAGCCTACAACTCATCAACATACCCTCGTCAGATCCCCCTGAATCCTTATGCAAACATACTCAGAAACTGTGATTCATTCTCCGACTACCGTGCCCCAACCCTTCCTAGACATCAACAACGTCTCTAAGGTTTACGACACCCCCAAAGGCGCTTATACCGTCTTAGATGGCATCAGTCTCACGGTCGATGAAGGCGAATTCGTCTGCGTCATTGGTCACTCGGGTTGCGGTAAATCAACGTTGCTCGACATGGTTTCTGGATTTCGTCAACCTTCTAGCGGCGAAGTCAGGCTGAAGGGAGAGGTGATTGAGCGCCCAGGGCCCGATCGCATGGTAGTGTTTCAAAACTACTGTTTGCTGCCCTGGAAAACCGTGTTTGAGAATGTGTATTTGGCAGTTAAAGCTGTTCATCCTGATAAGTCGAAAGCAGAGAAAACTGAGCTAGTTCACAAGCACTTAGCCATGGTGGGACTGGAGGAAGCGGCAAATAAAAAGCCGGGTCAAATTTCGGGTGGGATGAAGCAGCGAGTAGCGATCGCCCGGGCTTTATCCACCTATCCAGAGGTATTAGTTTTGGATGAACCGTTCGGTGCCCTGGATGCCATCACCAAAGAAGAACTGCAAGAAGAACTATTGCAAATTTGGACTGATCATCGCGTCACTATCATGATGATTACCCACGACATTGATGAGGCATTATTTCTTGCCGATCGCGTCGTCATGATGACCAACGGCCCTAGCGCAAAAATTGGTGAAATCATGACGGTTCCTTTTGCTCGACCTCGTAATCGCAGTCAAATTATGGATGACCCACGCTACTACGCACTCCGCAACCAGGCGCTAGACTTCTTGTTCAGCCGCTATGCCCATAGCGAGTAGTTCCTCTTCGCTTTTCTGCTCAATAATTTTGAGTCCTAAGTTCAATTCCTGTGAATGCAATAACTGCGTGTAATCAGGTCATGCAGTTGTTGCATTCATTTTGGGCGGTTTCCGGTGGGCTGAGCAGGTTTAGTAGCAAAAGTAGCGGATATTGCCCATTTTTCTCGCTATGGTGCAGATGTGATCGCAGAATATATTCTCAGGGTTGGAGGCAACTCCGATGGCAACAGATTCAGTTAAAACATTATGTCCTTATTGTGGGGTAGGCTGCGGGTTGGAAGTGTTGCCGCCAGCCCAGCCCGGTAAACCGGTAAGCCGAGACAGTGAAGGTAACCCCATGTGGCAGGTGCGGGGCGATCGCTCCCATCCCTCCAGTGAAGGCATGGTCTGCGTTAAAGGCGCAACCATTACCGAATCACTGAATAAAGATCGGCTCCAATACCCCATGATGCGCGAGTCGTTAGACCAACCTTTTCGGCGGGTTAGCTGGGATGAAGCCCTGAATCGCATCGTCAGCCATATTCAGGCTGTACGGCACACCCATGGTGCAGATGCGCTTTGCATGTACGGTTCTGGGCAGTTTCAAACCGAAGATTACTACCTTGCACAAAAGCTAATGAAAGGCTGTTTGGGCACCAATAATTTTGACGCGAACTCTCGCTTGTGCATGTCTTCCGCCGTGTCCGGTTACATTCAAAGTTTTGGTGCCGATGGTCCCCCTTGCTGTTACGACGACCTGGAAAAAACCGACTGCGCTTTTTTAATAGGGACAAATACTGCTGACTGTCATCCCATTATTTTTAATCGCTTCGAGAAGTACCACAAAAAAAATCGCAACGTTAAATTAATTGTGGTTGACCCTCGCAAAACGGCAACCGCCGAAGCCGCTGATTTGCACTTAGCCATTCGTCCTGGTACTGACGTGGATTTGCTCAATGGCATTGGCAATTTGCTCTTACGCTGGGGCTGCTTCGACCAACAATTCATTGACGCTCACACCACAGGCTTCCGTGAATTTGAAAAAATTGCGAACTTCTATCCACCAGAACTGGTGGCAAAACGCTGCGGTATTTCGACACGGATGTTGGAAACGGCGGCAGAATATTGGGCAAACGCCAACAATGTCCTGTCAATGTGGTCGATGGGTGTCAACCAATCTTCAGAAGGCACCGCTAAAGTCTGCTCTTTAATTAATCTCCATTTAATGAGCGGACAAATCGGCAGACCGGGCGCTGGGCCCTTTTCTCTAACCGGACAACCGAATGCCATGGGTGGACGCGAAACGGGTGGATTGTCTCATCTTTTGCCAGGATATCGCCTGGTCAAAAATCCAGAACATCGCGCTGAAGTGGAAAAATTGTGGGGACTGCAAGAGGGAGATATTTCACCCGAACCAGGACGAACCGCCTGGGAAATGATCACGGGGCTAGAAACAGGAGCCGTGCAGTTTCTTTGGGTAGCGGCAACTAACCCTGCCGTCAGTATGCCTGATATCGATCGCACTAAAGCTGCATTAAAGCGATCGCCCCTCACCATTTACCAAGATGCATACTATCCGGCAGAAACCGCTGCCTACGCCCACATTCTGCTGCCTGCAACGCAGTGGAGCGAAAAAACGGGCGCAATGACCAACTCCGAACGCCGCGTCACCCTTTGTCCGGCGTTCCGTTCTGCGCCCAGAGAAGCTAAAGCCGACTGGGAAATCTTTGCCGAAGTGGGGCGGCGCTTGGGGTTTGAAAAACAATTTAGCTTCTGGCGATCGGCTGAAGTTTACCAAGAGTTTGTGCAAATGACCGCAGGTCGCCCTTGCGACATGACAGGGTTAAGCCACGATCGCCTGCGAATACAAGGGGCGATTCAATGGCCTTGCCCGCTAGAAGACCCTCAAGAAAAATGGGATATTGCATCGGTCGCCATTGCTTCCAGCCGTTTATACACCGACCTCAAGTTTCATACTCCCGATCAAAAAGCACGGTTTGTGGCTTTCCACTCGCGCGGCTTAGCAGAACCCCCCGATGAACGCTATCCGCTGGTATTAACCAACGGACGACTGTACGGGCATTGGCACACCTTAACCCGCACTGGACGGATTGAAAAACTTCAAAAAATGCACCCCCACCCATTTCTCGAAGTTCATCCTAAAGATGCAAGGGCGCTGGGCATTAAAGACAAAGATTGGGTCGAGGTGAAATCGCGGCGGGGGAAAGCTCGGTTCCCGGTAAAGCTGACGAAAGCCATTAGTCCAGGGACAGTTTTTGTGCCCATGCACTGGGGCGAATTGTGGGCAGACCATGCTGAAGCAAATGCGATGACGCACCCAGAATGCTGTCCTATTTCTAAGCAACCGGAGCTTAAAGCTTGTGCTGTCCAACTGGTTAAAGTGCAACCTCAAAAGAGTGGCGATCGGGCTGAAAGTTTAACGGCTGTGAGATAAATACGTGAATCTCCGAGCAGTGAACGAGTATGACTTCAACATCTAATCCAACATTCAATGATGAACAAGCTGCGATCGGACGTACAGGACATGAATTAACGATTTCTGGCACGCGCATCACAATCTATGATGTGATAAATTATTTTGCGGCGGAATGGACACTTAAGCTAATTGGCATTGTTTGTATCAAGAAAATCTCTGTAGCAAGCTCTAGTTTCTATTAAATAATGTACGCCTCTAGCGGCTCCCCCTTCGCTAACCCCTGTATTATTTGGGGAGAGATTGTGAGTGTGGCATATGAATGGGTTGGTAAACGGGCTAGCTATCTTAGATGGATTTCACAGTTTGCACGGCTGGCACGGGCTGGCGCAAACGCCTGATGGGGCTGCAACCTCACAAGTCGAGTTTTTGCGACAGCAGCTTGAGTTTTTGGCGAGGGAAAATGCGCGGCAGGGGGCAGAGTTTACCGAGAAGCTGAAGCTGTTGGCAGATGAAAATCAGAAGTTGAGTGAGAGCTTTAAGACCTTTGTTAGCGCCATGAAGGATGGCGTTTATTTTGTCGGGATTTTGTCGGCGCTAGGCATCGGAATTTTGACGTTTTTATTTGGGAAGAGTTTGAAGGAGGCAAAGGATACAGCGAAGGCGGCAGTGACTCGACAGGTGGAGGAGAGAATGGCAGCGATCGCAGATCATCGCATTGATGTTGTGCGGCGATCGCTAGAACGCGAAAGTGTGGTCGATCGAGCGCAAGTGGCGTATTGGTTGCTAGACGCACAAATGCAGCCGCGAGAGTTAGCATTATTAGAAACCCGAGGGTTTCAGGTGCAGTTTTGCACTCAGCCCCAGCGAGGACGCGATATAGATGTAGTGGTAGTGGATTTGAATAATTGGCAAGATGGTCAGGGGCGTATCTTTGCTGAATCATCTCCAATGGAAAAGGAACAGCAGGTGCGACGGCAAGTCGATTTAGTCAAAGCAATGATGGTTCAGGCAGCGATCGTTGTGTTTGTATCGGGGCGATTTGATTATTTGGATCAGGTAGGACGCGATCGCTTGGTGGCTCCAACGAACAACTCGGTAACGTTGGTCGGAATGGTGGTGGATGCAGCTTATTTGATGGTGGGCGATCGGTAAGATAAAGCGTATACTTCTTCTACTAACTCTGATACAGTACAAACTACCTAACTGACGGCTAAATTGTAGCACCATAGATTCATGACCGAAGCGATTGAGTACGATCGTCTCTTGGTAGTGGTTTACTGTGAAAACGTATCGAGAAGGTAACTGAGGGAGCCGAAGTCTAAGTCTGGCAAAAGTAGCGGTGCAGGTGAAAGTGCGAACACAGGCAGGATCAACGTACAGCGCTGCTATTGGAACATTGTGCAGTGATCCATTAAGCACAAACGTGAGCGTGTAATTGACTGTGTCTGCAACGCAGGTTCTAACGGACGAATCAGCCAGTCGTAGACCGTTTGTCCCAACTGCTTGCCTTACTGGCTGTGAAAGGTTTTTCCAGGTTTTGTCGCAGTTGGCGATCGATGGGGCGAAACTGAGGTGTATTCAACCAGACATTCAAATGGGTTTGAATGTCTGGCAAAGGTTGTTAAATTCTGCTTCAGAGATATGACTAATATCCTCGTCGTCATCAATTGCGATCAGAGGCGATCGCAACCGCCAACCCTTGTATGCATAGAGAGCCTGATAAAGCTGCCGCCAACGCCCGCAGAGATGACCCAGTTCTAAACTCCCTAAAATGTTTGTGCGCGACCTTATGACAGGCACAAACACCCGTGTGTCATTAAACGCTAGAGGCGATCGCCCTCTCAAAATGCGATCGCCATGTTCATTCTCTCCCTACCCAACTCTCTGCAAACTTGCCTGCTGCTGCCCTTCTAAATACCAAAGAAACAAATAAAGCTCGGACACGCCTAATGCAGATCGCGATCGCTTGCCATACCGCTGCAACAAGGTATTTTGAGTCTTCTCGGCTTCCCAGCCCAGCCTGTTAAGCTGAACATCAGTCAGGGCGCGGACAGGGCTTAAATCGTCAGGCGCGAGATTGGCGATCGCCTTTGCCAATTCTTGCTTGACGGAGGATGCCGTTGCCGGAACCTCATTAACTTGCTTCCAGACCGCTCTATCGGTGATCCAGTGATAGAACTGACGGCATTTTTCAATGTCATCCAGACGCTTGAGCAGGTGATTAACTCTATCCATCAACGGCATCTCTGAGGGTGGCACTTGAGCTAAAGGGTCGGGGGGCGTTTCTTCCAGCAGTGCTTCTTCTGGTTTCTCTCGGAAACTGCGCCCTGTAGCGTGTTCCAAATTTGCGATCGCTCGTTCTAACACATCATCCCAATTTGGTTCACCCTGGCGTTCAACATAAATAGATTTGCCCTCTTGAATCATGCGGCAAAACATCACGCCATCCTCTTCTCCTGGATGCGGGTTTAAGATGATCGGCTGTTGTAATTGCTGCTGAGTCATGTGCGCAATTGTCCAGACCAAGCTCTTAGCGAAAGATTGTTCTTTGGGCAGAGTTGACCAGCCGGACTCTAAGACATAAGGGCGATCGCCCTGCACATAAAGCCGGAACTTATCGCACTCACCCTTCTTCTTGCGGGTGACAGACTTAATTAACAAGCCTTCGAGATAGCAAGTGAGGCGATCGCCTTCAATGGTTCTCGGCACCAGGTCATCGCCAACTTTATCTAAGGTGTACCAAAGCCCACCTTTAGAACGGTTGCAATAGACGGGCACTCGTTGGCTACCACTACTGAAGCCCAGTTTTGTTTCAAGCAGTAAACGTTCAATGCGATCGAGTTGGGAAGTCATTAGATGGCTCAAGATAAGGTTGAGTAGCATACCTAACCCTGTATACCAGAGGGAATGATGAGAGTAGCGGTGATAGTAACGGCATTAATATTAATTTTAGAACGTTTTTATCAAGATATCCATTAGCTCTAGGATGCCTATGGATTAGAGAGTTTCAAGCTTTGTAATCTCAATGTTTCTTCGAAGGCAGAATTAATAAAACGCGCTTTGATTGCTTACTCTACATTGCCCACTTCACATTGCGGAGTAGCTGATTTTGATCACATGAGGATTGATTAGCCATGGGTGCTATTTGATAGTAATATTTCCTAAGCTCTATACTTGCTAACTATGCTTCAAGGATGGAACTCATGACAAAGCCAATATTTTCTGCTCATACACCCAACGAGAGTCAGGAATGGCATCCACTCAACGCCCATCTCAAGAAAGTAGCAATCAGAGCCAGATTGTTAGCTGCTAAGTTTCAGGCAGGTGAAGTGGGTTACTATGCAGGACTTTGGCATGACTTAGGTAAATATAATTCTGAGTTTCAAGCCTATTTATCACAGTGTGAAGTAGCGTCTCGCTTAGGAGTACCAGCACCGCTCAGCCGAATTCCCCATGCAATTTATGGTGCAAAGCTAGCAGCAGAAAAGTTTGAGCCGATTACCCAGCTAATCTATGGACATCATGGTGGTTTGCCGCAAGTGACTCATATGCAGAACAGGCTGGCGCAAATAAATGCTACTGCTTATCAAGAGATTTTGCAGAACGCTGCGGCTGAAGAGATTAGCTTTGAGGTGTCACCAGAAGCTAGCCAGCAATTACTGGCACTGGTTCAAGACGAGTATGGGTATGAACTGTTGCTCAGGCTACTTTTTTCCTGTTTGGTAGATGCTGATTATTTGGATACAGAAACACATTTTGATTCTGAAACTACAAGACAAAGAGCATCGATCGCCAAGGCAGCAGATCTGTGGAAAGCATTACAAATTAATCAAAATAAATTGCTCAGAGATGTTCAGAATACGCCTGTTAATCAAGTGCGATCGCAGGTGTACCAAACTTGTTTAGAGGCTGCCGCTCTGGAGCCAGGAGTGTTTCGTTTAGCTGTGCCTACAGGCGGTGGTAAAACCCGGAGCGGTCTGGCGTTTGCTTTGGCTCATGCAGTAAAACACCATCTCGATCGCGTCATTGTAGCAGTACCTTACACCAGCATTATTGAACAAACTGTAGATGTTTATCGCGGCATTTTTGGACAAAATGCAGTGCTAGAGCATCACAGTGCTGTGAAGCCGGATGAGGGGAACGAAGAAGATGCGCGATCGCGTCAAGCGCAAGCCCGATTGGCGACACAAAATTGGGATGCTCCACTTATTGTCACCACAACAATGCAACTCTTTGAGAGCTTATTTGCTAATCGCACAAGTCGTTGCCGTAAGCTTCACAATATTGTTAACAGTGTCATTATTCTAGATGAAGTGCAAACGTTACCTGCTGGGTTACTAAAACCAATTCTCAGCGTTCTGAAAGAACTGTGTCGGCAGTATCATGTCAGCGTAGTGCTATGTACCGCAACTCAACCCGCATTGGAAGGTGAAACGCCTTATTTAGAGGGATTTGCTGAGGGAACAGTGCGAGACATTGTACCTGTCAATCTGGCAAAGCATCATTTTACGGCATTGAGCCGAGTGGAATATGCGGTGCCATCGGTAAAGTGGAGTTGGGCAGATGTCGCACAAGAGGTTCAGCAGCATGAGCAAGCGCTGGTAATTTTGAATACTCGCAAAGATGCGTTGGCTGTGTTAGATGCTATGGATACAGGTGAGGCAGATGGGGTATTTCATCTATCCACATTGTTGTGTGGTCAACATCGACGTAAAGTGTTACAGCAGGTGCGCGATCGCCTTAATTTTAGTCATCCTCAGCCTTGTACCCTTGTATCCACACAGGTGGTAGAGGCAGGTGTAGATCTAGATTTTCCAGTAGTATATCGGGCGATCGGGCCGTTAGATCGGATTGTCCAGGCAGCGGGACGTTGTAATCGGGAAGGGCGCAGACTGGAAAAAGGACAGGTTATTGTGTTTTATCCCCAAGATGGCAAAATGCCACATGGAGAATATCGCAAAGCCTTTGAGGAAACCTCGATTTTGCTGAATTGTGAAAATCTTGACTGGAATGATCCGAGTATCTTTGAGGATTATTTTCGGCGGCTGTATCAGGGGTTAAATACGGATGCGCAGGAGGTACAAAAATATCGGGCGGCGTATGATTTTCCAGAGGTGGCAGCGCGTTTTCAGATGATTCCAGATGATACGACAGCCGTATTGGTGGAATATGATGATCGGGCTGGTGAGATAGTTCAGCAGGTGCGGCGGCGCGGCTTGCGGGCAGGAGATGTGCGATCGCTCCAGCCTTATTTAGTTAGCTTGCGAAACCGAGACTTTAAGACCACAGAGGAATTGCGGGAGGAGATTGCGCCGGGAATTTGGCTTTGGTTAGGTCATTATGACAGGCGGTTAAAAGGGATTGCAATTGGGGATGAGGCGATCGTTCGTGATCCGGCGGATTTGATTTGGCAATAAAATATGCGGGATGGGACGATCCTTAAGCAACTGCTTTAACAGATCCCCAATAGTGATAAGGTGAAATCGCATAGGCATCTAAGTGTGTTTCGCTTAGATGAGGATTGGAACACGTTCATGATACTGGCTGATAGTAGGGGGCTTTTGCCCCCAAAAAAATAGTAAGTTTGATACTTTCACGTTATGATACTGGCAGCAGCTTAAATTACTGGAGAGGCAAATTCTGTGTCTATTGAATCGAAGAACCAATCAACCTATTTCTTTAGGCAATTACGAGCTTTGCAGAGCAGGGCTGAAGCGCTCCAGCAAGATATTTCTGACATTGAATCATTGGTTAGTCAAATTGTGACAACTCAAGAAAATCAAATTTGTGAGATGCAAAGCTTGGTGAATCCATATTCTAATTATGGCGAGGCAATATGCAATCAACGTGAGAGTTTTGGGAATTATGACTAGAGGAATCTACGATTTCGTAGATGGTCAGAGTTCATGTTTACTATACGTAGAATTACTACCGACGTTTTTTCAAGCTCTTGAGGCGATCGCAATAACCTCTGAACCAATATTACGTCTGGGAATGTCGTGTACCCTTGTTTAGAGGATATCAATGAGTCCACCGTTAATGGTGAAAGTTTGGGCTGACTACGCTTGCTTCACCCGTCCAGAATTTGGGGCAGAGCGCGTGAGTTATCCGGTCATGACTCCGAGCGCAGCAAAAGGCGTTTTGGAAGCAGTGTTTTGGAAGCCAGAATTTTGTTGGAAGGTACGAGAAATTGAGGTGCTGAAGCCGATTCAGCATTTTTCGATTGTGCGGAACGAGATTAATAGTTGGCAAAGTCCAAGTTCTGCTAAGAGCGAAAACTATCGCTATTTTGCGGATGACGATCGCGCTCAACGCCATACGTTAGGATTACGTGATGTGGCATATCTAATTAAAGCTGATGTTGAACTCAAAGCTCACGCCAACGAGAACGAGGCGAAATATCGAGATCAATTTCGGCGGCGAATCAAAAAAGGGCAGTGTCACCATCAGCCCTATTTAGGAACACGCGAGTTCAGCGCTTTCTTCGGCGAACCCGAACCGGATGATCATCCCATTTCCTACAGCGATGAGTTGGGCTTGATGCTGCTAGACGTAGAATTTACGGTCACTACTGATTCACCAACACTAGAATATTTTACTCACGATGAATCAGGTGCAAGAGTGACCAAGGGCAAAGCTCAGCCCAAGTTTTTTCGAGCACGGTTGGACAATGGTGTATTAAGTGTGCCGACATGATTCTTTCTAAACTCAAAGATTACGCTGAAAATCGCATGAGTTTGCCGCCGACCATGTATGGCGAAACAAAGGTGGCATGGTGGATTAGCTTGACCGAAGCAGGTAATTATGAGGGCATTGTCTGCCTCAAAACGAAAGAAGCCAAGCGAGGGACACCGACCATTGCACCGCACATTGGGCGGACGGTTGGCGTAAAGCCTAAGCTTTTGGCAGATACGGGCGAGTATGTTTTGGGGATTGGACGAGCAACGTCTAAGCCTGAACGCGTGGTGGAATGTCACGAGCAATTTAAGCAATTGCTGCAAACTTGCGTTGATGTGACTCAAGAACCTAGCGTTCAAGCTGTTTTACGATTTCTCAATTCTGATGAATTGGAGCCAGTTAAAGCAGAATTACTGAAGCACAAAGATTTTGATCCTAGTGAAGTGGTGACCTTCCGGGTAGGGGCGATTATTCCGGCTGCTGCTGACTACAGGCTAAAACGGGTGGAGGAGTTTTGGGGGAAATACACGGCGAGTGACAGTGGAGACGAATCCGGGGGCAAAAATCCGATCATGACTTGCTTGGTTACGGGTGAGGAATGCGTGGTTGAAGCCCGATTGCCGTTTCTGGTGAAAGGTTTAATTGGGGGGCAACCTTCTGGAACGGCTTTGGTTTCAGCGAACTCTGCCCCCTTTATGTCTTATGGCTTGCAGAATTCACTGACTTCTCCGATCTCTCGTGATGCGGCAGAAAAGTTTGCTAAAGCGTTAAATGGGTTGATTAGTGATCCACAGTCGCGGATTTATATTGGCTCAACTGCTTACGTTTTCTGGACTAGAGAGAAGACGGCGTTTAGCCCACTAGCTTATTTAAGTCAGCCTAAAGCTGAAGAAGTAGAAGCCTTGTTCAAGTCACCATTCAACGCTCAACAGTCTTTGAGCTTAAATGACGAGAAAGTTAACAAGTTCTATGCGTTGGCACTCACTGCTAGTAACGCGAGAGCAGTAGTAAGAGATTGGCTAGAAACAACGGTTCCTAATGTTCAGGAAAACCTGCATCGATGGTTTCAATATCAACAGTTAGTTGATGCCTATGGTGCAGAGTCGCGTCCGTTCAGCGTTTATACTTTGGCGGCTAGTGTCTACCGAGATGCTTCTAAGGAAATGCAGGCTTCTGCACCGATGGCGTTGATTCGTTGTGCTTTGCATGGCGATCGCCTCCCTGATGATTTGCTCATGAAATTGATTCGCCGTAACCGGGTCGATGAACAGAAAATTAACTATCCGCGTGCAGTGTTGCTGAAGCTGATTTTTTCAAGTGATTTAAAACGAAGAGACATGATGACGAATATGGAACAGTTAAATCCCAATCCTAATTTACAGGGGAATGACTTAGCAGCTTACTCTTGTGGGCGATTGTTAGCAGTACTGGAAGCGATTCAGCGATCGGCGATCGGATCGGTCAATGCATCGTTGACCGATCGCTACTATGGGGCAGCATCTAGCACGCCCAGCGTTGCCTTTCCGCCGCTGCTACGAGGCGCAAGGGCACACTTTTCTAAGCTGCGGAAAACTACACCCGGAACTTGCAAAGCTCTGGAAGAGAGAGTTGAAGACATTACGCTGAGATTGCCCATGTTCCCAAAGACGCTGAATTTGCAGCAGCAGGGGCTATTTGGGTTGGGGTATTACCACCAACGAGCGGGCGATCGTGCAGCGGCAAAAGCCAAAGCTGAAGCGACTAAAGCTGAAAAATAGCGGCAAGGTTATTCTCATTTTTGTTTCAAACTCATCCGTAAGATATTCCTCATGACTCACCATCTCAATCCCAGCTACCGTCACGATTTTGTTCTTTTGTTTGATGTTATCGATGGTAATCCCAACGGTGATCCCGATGGTGGCAACATGCCTCGTACCGATGTCGAAACCTCTCAAGGTTTAGTGACGGATGTTTCTCTCAAACGCAAGGTGCGGAATTACATTGCAACCTATGCCGAATATGAGGCGGCTGAGGGAGAAAAAGAACGGTTGAAAATCTTTGTGGAACATCATGGTGTTTTGAATGACCAAATCCGTCGGGCTTATGTGGCGGAGGGTATTGCGATCGGAAAGTCTGCTAAAGAAAAAGTAGACGATAAAGTTCTGGCAGCGTTGCGGGAAGTGCAGCCCTATCTACCGCCTGCGTTTAAGTTTGTGGATAACGATGAAGAATCGGGTGAGGTAGATGCAACGCTGGAATACAGTGGTGAACTTTCAGAAGATGAGCTGAAAGTTTTCTATGAACTGGATACGGTTGCAGAATTGTTCACCCAAACTAAGGCACTGAGCAAGTTTATTAAAGACTTGGTGAAAAAAGCGGGTAAGCCCGACAAAAATCGTGCCAATGCTGAAAAGGCGAAAAAGTGGATGTGTGCCAACTTCTATGATGTGCGGATGTTTGGGGCGGTAATGTCTACAGGGCTGAATGCGGGACAGGTTCGGGGCGCAATGCAGCTAACGTTTGCGCGATCGCTTGATCCGGTGCAGCCAGTTGATTTGGCGGTGACTCGTGTTGCAGTAACCGATGCGAAAGATCGAGAAAAGCTGCAAACCATTGGGCGTAAGACTTTAATCCCTTATGGCTTGTACAAAGGTTACGGCTTTTATTCGCCGTGCTTAGCTGATCAAACGGGTGTAACCGCTAAAGATCTCGAACTGTTCTGGGATGCGCTGGTCAAAATGTGGGAGTTCGATCGCTCCGCCAGCCGGGGAATGATGGCTCCGCGTGGGCTATATGTGTTTAGTCATGAGTCGAAACTGGGCAATGCTCCGGCGCACAAATTGTTTGAGCGAATTGCTGTAGCGTTAAATCATGAAGGCACGGTTCCTCGTCAGTTTGGAGATTATGGGGTGACGATTGATGATGTCAATCTGCCTAGCGGTGTGCGTCTGACGCAGTTGGTGTAAGCAGTATGATGGAGGCAGTTGTCGTCTGGGAGATTGAGCCATGTTAGAGCGATCGCTCTCTGAAGTTGAAGCAACTGATTTGTATGAGCAAGACTTCTTCCTATGGACACAGCAGATGGCGACTGCCCTGCGAGAAGGGCGATTCGATCAGCTTGATATAGAAAACTTGGCGGAGGAAATTGAGAGTGTGGGGCGATCGGAAAAACGTGAGTTGGCTAGCCGTTTACGAGTGTTGCTGATTCATCTACTGAAATGGCAGTTTCAGTCTGAGCGCCGCAGCCATAGCTGGCAATCGACGATTACCGAACAACGCATTCAGCTTGAGTTGGTTCTGGAAGATAGCCCCAGTCTCAAAGGACTCGTTCCAGATCTGCTTGAGGGAGCCTATCAACAAGCTCGTGTAAAAGCAGCGGATGAAACCCAACTGGCGATCGCTACTTTTCCTGAACAGTGCCCCTATGCTTTGGTAGATGTGCTGCGTTCAGATTTTTGGATTGATGCTCCCGATGTTGCCCAATAACGGCTAAATAATTTATGGCTTTCGATGAGATGGAGTATGTGATGCTGAGTGCACTTCAGCATTTTGTGTTTTGTCCTCGGCAATGTGCATTGATTCATATTGAACAATCTTGGACAGAAAATATTTATACGCTGCGAGGATTGCGGGTGCATGAGAAGGTTCATACGCCGGGGGATGAGGCGATCGAGGAGGGCATACGTGTGGAGCGATCGCTACCACTCTACTCTCACAAGCTAGGTCTGAAAGGGATTTCGGATGTGGTGGAGTTTTCCCCAGACGGTAGACCTTATCCGGTGGAGTATAAGGCGGGTTCCAAAAAGGGACGGGATGCCGATGATGTCCAGCTTTGCGCCCAGGCGCTGTGTTTAGAAGAAATGATGGGCTGCGAAATTCCTGCTGGGGCAATTTTTCATCACGGATCACGGCGGCGGCGGGAGGTGCAGTTTGAGCTAGCGCTGCGGCAGTTGACGTTGCAAACGATTTTAGACACGCGCGCGATGCTGCAAGCGCAACAATTACCGCCGCCTGTGAATGATCCGCGTTGTGAAGATTGTTCGTTAATTGAAACCTGTATGCCAGAGGCGGTGAAGCAGTTTGAGTCTTCTGCTAAACGGCAACGTTTATTTGAGGTGACTGAGGAATGAAGCAGATTTTAAATACGCTGTATGTGCAAACTCAAGGTTCATATCTGCGGCTTGATCATGAGACATTGAAGGTGGAAGTTGAGAAGGAAATGAAGTTCCAAATTCCGTTGCATCATTTGGGTGGAATTGTGACATTTGGTAATGTGCTGATGAGTCCATTTTTGATTCATAAGTGCGCAGTAGATGGGCGAAATGTGGTGTGGTTGACAGCGTATGGAAAGTTTAAGGGGCGGCTGGTAGGAGCGACGACGGGGAACGTGTTACTACGGCGATCGCAGCATGAAACGGTGAGTGATGCAGAGAAGGCGTTGGCGATCGCGCGGTGTATGGTGGCGGGAAAGCTACAAAATGCGCGAAATGTGGTGATGCGATCGGCGAGGGAGGCAAAGGGGGAGGCAGATCAGTCGATGCTGAAGCTGGCGGCGCAAGTCCAAGCGGAGGGGATTCGCAGTGCAGAAACGGCAGCGGATTTGGATAAATTGCGGGGGGTAGAAGGTTATGCAGCACGGGCTTATTTTGGTAGTTTTACCGCGATGATCCGGCAGAACCGAGAGGCGTTTGAGTTTGTGGAGCGATCGAAGCATCCGCCGCTTGATCCAATTAATGCGCTGTTGTCATTTACCTATACCTTATTGACAAGCGATTGTGTGTCGGCTTGTGAAAGCGTGGGGTTAGATCCGCAAATGGGTTTTTTACATGCGGTGCGTCCAGGAAAGCCTTCGCTGGCGCTGGATTTGATGGAGGAGTTGCGATCGTTGATGGCAGATCGATTAGTGTTGACATTAATTAATCGGGGGCAGATTACGCCGGATGATTTTACAGAGCGTCCGGGTGGAGCGATTTCTTTAAGCGAGGAGGGGCGCAAAACACTGCTGGCGGCGTATCAGAAGCGCAAACAGGAGGAGATGATGCATCCGATTGTAGGGCATCGGATGCCGTTAGGTTTGGTGCCCCATGTGCAGGCGCGTCTACTGGCAAGACATCTACGGGGAGACGTACCAAGTTATCAGCCATTTATTTTACGGGCTTGAGCAATGGATATTTTGGTGTCATACGATGTCAATACGGAGACGAAGGCAGGGCGAAATCGGTTGCGGAAGGTGGCAACGCTTTGTAAGAACTATGGTCAACGGGTTCAGTTTTCGGTGTTTGAGTGTCGGGTGAATGAGGCGCAGTATGAGATGTTCCAAGCCCAGTTGGTTCAAGTGATTGATAAGCAAACAGATAGCATTCGGTTTTACCGTTTATTGGCTCCAAGAGAGCGATCGGTATTGTCGTTTGGGGTAGACAAGTATACAGATTTTGATGAACCCCTGATTTTATAGCGCGAACCTATAGCGGGAGTCTTTTTCCCAGGAGGTTCGCGAAGGCTTATAAGGACTGGATTTGAGTAGTATGGCTGTGTTTTTGAGAGGAGCATATAATGATGATTTTGGTAGGTTCGCGGAGGAATTGGCTGAAATGTTTGACCTGTAAGGGTTTAAAATAAACGCTATTGCGCCCAGCTTTCGGGCTGGGTGAGGATTGGAACTTAACCGTTAATAAGAACTACGAGCATATCGTTGTAGATTGCGCCCAGCTTTCGGGCTGGGTGAGGATTGGAACTACATAGTCTTCAGGCTTGATCTCTGCAATAACCGCATTGCGCCCAGCTTTCGGGCTGGGTGAGGATTGGAACTATTAACTGGGTAGACGGTTTACTTATCCCTAACTGATTGCGCCCAGCTTTCGGGCTGGGTGAGGATTGGAACCCTGTCCTATCGGCGGGTAAAGACTCAGCTATAGTAAATTGCGCCCAGCTTTCGGGCTGGGTGAGGATTGGAACTTTGTGAGCGGGGTTGCCTGATTTTCTAAGTTTTTTAAGATTGCGCCCAGCTTTCGGGCTGGGTGAGGATTGGAACGCTAGAAGTTGTTCTATCCATAGGTCTACTGAATTGCGCCCAGCTTTCGGGCTGGGTGAGGATTGGAACCCTCAACCAGTTACTCCATTCTTACCCCCCTCTAAAATTGCGCCCAGCTTTCGGGCTGGGTGAGGATTGGAACCGATAATGGTGAGCGAAATTTCGACAATAATCTATATTGCGCCCAGCTTTCGGGCTGGGTGAGGATTGGAACACGACAAGCTTTCAGCAGTTGAAAAGCTAATGAAAATTGCGCCCAGCTTTCGGGCTGGGTGAGGATTGGAACCAATCTCCATTAGTTAGCCAAATCGCCAACCGACGATTGCGCCCAGCTTTCGGGCTGGGTGAGGATTGGAACAAAAAGATCATAAGCACGGGGTAGATCGGATTTACGATTGCGCCCAGCTTTCGGGCTGGGTGAGGATTGGAACCGTTGATCTCTCGGATGGTTGGACCCTAAACGTTCATTGCGCCCAGCTTTCGGGCTGGGTGAGGATTGGAACCGTTTAATGATCCACAAAATCCAGGTTAGGGGTCATTGCGCCCAGCTTTCGGGCTGGGTGAGGATTGGAACTCAAGAACGAGATGCTGCGAATGGTGTATACTCGGTTATTGCGCCCAGCTTTCGGGCTGGGTGAGGATTGGAACAAAATGAACGCCTTCGTCAGTCCGCATTTGACTTTATATTGCGCCCAGCTTTCGGGCTGGGTGAGGATTGGAACACAAGTGAGGCAACCTACTAGCATCGGCACTCCTCCATTGCGCCCAGCTTTCGGGCTGGGTGAGGATTGGAACCTATGGCTCTGGCAGCCGTGCCAAGCCCGATCGCCATTGCGCCCAGCTTTCGGGCTGGGTGAGGATTGGAACTATTGTTACATCAAAATTTGTGCTAACTCGCTGGCAATTGCGCCCAGCTTTCGGGCTGGGTGAGGATTGGAACAATATACAAACAGGCGATCGAATAGAAACGATCGATTGCGCCCAGCTTTCGGGCTGGGTGAGGATTGGAACAATATTTCCAGTCCAGCAAACGAAATACTTGTTTATTGCGCCCAGCTTTCGGGCTGGGTGAGGATTGGAACCTTCCCAACGATCGCCCCTACTGAATCTACTGGGATTGCGCCCAGCTTTCGGGCTGGGTGAGGATTGGAACTAGATGATCGCCCGGTTGAGTTGCTGCGCGGCGTTATCAATTGCGCCCAGCTTTCGGGCTGGGTGAGGATTGGAACAAGAATTGCTTTTAACTCCTTGTCAGGCTTGATCAAATTGCGCCCAGCTTTCGGGCTGGGTGAGGATTGGAACCAACTGTTTTCTCAAAATCTCACAAATCTTTGATTGCGCCCAGCTTTCGGGCTGGGTGAGGATTGGAACCTATCTCTACAAAACGCTGCAAGTTTACGAGGTGGATTGCGCCCAGCTTTCGGGCTGGGTGAGGATTGGAACACATCCGGGCTAAGGGCGATATCAAGTTTTACTCAATTGCGCCCAGCTTTCGGGCTGGGTGAGGATTGGAACTCTTCAGATTCTGCCTCTAGTATTAGCTCCATGGATATTGCGCCCAGCTTTCGGGCTGGGTGAGGATTGGAACAATTAATATCGATCGCATCTGTTCGAGGTTTGCGATTGCGCCCAGCTTTCGGGCTGGGTGAGGATTGGAACCACATCGATCGCCCCCATTATCGCAGAGCGATCGAAATTGCGCCCAGCTTTCGGGCTGGGTGAGGATTGGAACCCAAAATAGCGATTACCAGCAGATGTAGCATGATCTATTGCGCCCAGCTTTCGGGCTGGGTGAGGATTGGAACCATTGGTGGATTTTCATGCTGTCTACCGCTACCACGAATTGCGCCCAGCTTTCGGGCTGGGTGAGGATTGGAACTAAATAGTATTTAGTTTTTATGTACTCATATCATCAATTGCGCCCAGCTTTCGGGCTGGGTGAGGATTGGAACTTTCGCTGAGGGCGCGCCCCTTCGGAGCTAAGGTATTGAGGATTGGAACACCACCACGGGAACCTTGCGGGTGGCAATATTAAAAACATTGCTCTAGCTGCTGCTTTCTTAGCCCCAAATGCCAATGGAACGACTGGAATGAAGCACCTACTCAAGGCAGCCCGTCGAGAGTATCAAAAATTAGGGCGCAATTGTGATAGGTATCGCAGCGTTGAAAGTTGAATGGGTGTGAGGGGGTATAGCGAGGTTAAAGTAGACAACCTAACCTCAGTTTGACTACTACGCCACTACCTGCGGCTGATACCGAATTCCGGATTGTTTGAGGCGATCGAGGGCTTGTTGAAGGCGATCGCAATCTGCAATTAAGCTAATTCGTACGTAGCCTTCACCGCCTGCCCCAAAGGCATTACCTGGAGTAACGACAACGCCAGTCTGTTGTAAGACTGAAAGGGCAAAGTCTGTGGAGCCCGTATCGGGTGGGCAGGGAACCCAGAGGTACATAGTGGCACGAGTCTTAGGAATATCCCAACCCAGTTCGCCTAACCCCGCAATGAGGAAGTCTCGGCGAGTGCGGTAGCGGGCTTGCACTTCGTGGAGGTACATGTCGGGGAGTTGCAACGCCGTTTCTGCTGCGGTTTGAATGGCAGAAAAGATGCCGTAGTCCATGTTGGTTTTGAGAGTGCGCAGCCCTTGAATAATATGACGATTGCCGACAACGAAGCCCACGCGCCAGCCTGCCATATTATAGGTTTTGGAGAGAGTATGGAATTCGACACTGATGTCTTTAGCGCCAGGAATTTCGAGGAGGCTAGTAGGTTGGTAGTTGTCGAAGGCAAGTTCGGCGTAACACAGGTCATGAACTAAAAGAATTTCGTGGCGACGGGCAAAGGCAACAACGTCTTCAAAGAATTCGCGGGGAGCGGTGGCGGCGGTGGGGTTGCTCGGATAGTTAAAGTACAGGACTTTGGCTTGTTGTGCGACGCTGTCAGGGATGGCGGCTAGGTCGATTAGCCAGTCGTTTTCAGGTTTAAGAATGAGTTGGTGAATTTTGCCGCCTGCAATCAAGGGGCCCCGAAAGTGGGCGGGGTATGCCGGACTGGGGACGAGGACGAGGTCGCCCGGGTTAATGTAGGCGATCGCCAGATGGGTCAAGCCTTCTTTGGAACCGAGGAGGGGCAACGCTTCGCCATCGGGGTCAAGCTCTACGTCATAGCGCCGTTTATACCAATTTGTGATGGCGCGGCGGAAGCTAGCGGTGCCTTCAAAAGGCGGGTAGCCATGGTTAGCAGCGTTTTGGATGGCGGCGATCGCGGCATCAACAATGGGTTGCGGGGTGGGACCATCTGGATTGCCCATGCCAAGATCGATCAAGTCCAGACCTTGTTCGCGGGCGTTTGCCTTAAGTTCATCCAAACGGGCAAATACGTAGGGAGGAAGGGCTTTAAGGCGATCGGCAGGGGAGATCCAGTCTAGGTTCATGATAGTACGGCGGGGAGAGAGGAAAAATCAGAGTCCTGGGTGCGCGGAAAGGAGCAAGGGGCAGTAGTGGAAACCATAGCAGCCATAAGCTGGGCAGGAGCGACCGCAAAGGGCAGACGATGAATGTCTGAGCCTTCCTGGCAGGTTATTTCAGCCGATCGCCTTAACTCAGCAATGGTAACCCCATCTAGTCCTAAGTGGCTCAAAGTCTGGGGTAAACCAACTTCGGTATAAAACTTGAGCAACTGTTGGCGTGAGGTGGCTGCGAGTAGGTTGCCTTGTAGCATTTCTTCAAGACGCAACTGTACCAGAATGCCGTAAGCGACTTTTTCACCATGCAGGGCATCATGGCTTTGCAATAGATGGGTTAACCCATTGTGAACAGCATGGGCTGCGACGGTACGGCACTGTGCGCCGCCCAGTCCACCAATCATTCCTGCCATCAGCACTGAGGCATCTACAACTTCTCGCCACAGGTGACTACCAGGGACTTCTAAGGCAGCAACGGATTTTTGAAGAAGCAAATCTCGCAAGACCCTAGCCTGTTGGACGGCAGCGATGACGAGAGTGTGATCGGAGTGTCCACTGCTGATAGAGGCTTCGTACCATTTGGCAAGGGCATCACCAATACCTGCAACCAAGGTGCGCTGAGGAGCGGTTTGAATCAGGTCGTAGTCCAGAATAAGGAGGTCAGGACATCTCATTAAGCTGACATCATACTGAAACGCGCCTTGGTCGGAGTAGACGTTGGAGAGGGCTGTCCATGCCGCGCAGGTGGCGGCGGAGGTCGGAATGGTGACGATGGGGAGTTGAGATTGGTAGGCGACTAATTTTGCGGCATCAAGGGCTTTACCGCCGCCAACACCAATGATGAGGTCGGCTTGATGGCTAGCGATCGCCTCTTTCAGTCTTGCTAAGCCTGTTTCACTACAGTTGCTGCCGTAGGAAGCTTGGGCAGTTTGCAGCGACTGATCTCTAAAGAGAGGCTGGAGAAAGGGCTGGGTAATTGCCAGGGTACGATCGCCGCCTATCACCAGAGGACGCTGACCGAAGCGGGCGATCGCAGTGCCGCACTGGTTTAAGATGCCGCTGCCGCGCATGACCTGAGCAGGAGCGATCGTTAGGGTGGGATAGTCAGTTACTGTGCTGATATTCAGTGATGAGTCATTCAGCGATGAATTTGTCATTGAGTGAAACCCCAGGAACTTAATTTTGAGGTAGAAATTACTTTACTACACAGAGCTATTTTTTAGCTTAACAGTTCTGTACTTTAGGCTACCGTCAAGGGCTTGTCCTGGGAATTTTAACGGAAATTGATAGGGCTACGCCTTAGATTCTTTTGCCGCTTGGTTGATTTTGGCGATCTTTGCTAAATTTTCGGGATAGAGCTTCACTCTTAAGGGAGCTTCTTTGCTGTCACTCAGCGATCGCCGCAACTCTCCTAAATATAAAGGTTGGGAAAGTCCTTCTTTAACATGAATCATCGTGCGTGCCCGAATCAGCATTTCTTCCCTGCCTCGCCCTAATCTTCCGGGGGAGAATAGGTCGCTGGAGGCTTGCTGCAATGTTGCGGTGAGTTGCGATTCGGTAACAGTGGGAGCAACGACAATAGTGGCTATGTTGGAGCCACCATCGTAGACGGTGGTGAAACGGGCGGCACCCGGAACAACAGTGCGAGTAATGGGAACAACGCTGAGGGCAAATAAACCAACGGTAAAGACAACCATGAAGCCAGTTGCGCCGACTAGACGGAACCGAAAGCCCCATTTAAACAAAAAGCTGATGCCTGTGACGACAGCGCAAACAGCAGCAAAAATCGCTGACCATTGGGTGTAGGTAAGGAAGTCGGAAGTGGATGGCATGGTTACTCGTTGGTGACGAAGCCGACAGGCTGGGGAGTGGAGGTTTCGATCGCCGCCTTCAGGGTGTGCCACGAGAGGTTAGCACATTTGATGCGCACTGGAAACTGGGCAACGCCGCGCATGGCGTTGAGTTTGCGAAATTCTTGGGGAAATTCGGCTTCACCTTTCATCATGGATTGGAAGCGCTGCACCATCTCGGCGGCTTCGGTGAGGGTTCTGCCTCGAAGGGCTTCTGCCATTAGGTCGGCGGAGGAGATGGCGATCGCACAGCCTTCGCCTTCAAATTTGACATCTTCGATGCGATCGCCATTGATCTTCAGGGTCAATTCAATGGTGTCGCCACAGGAGGGATTGTGCCCTTTTTGGTAGCGATCGGCGGGATCGGTTTTGCCTTTGTTCCGAGGTTTTTTGTAGCGCTCTAGAATGACCTGTTGATACAGATCGCGCATGTTATCCAAAGACATAGTGGGGGTTGCTGAAGGTCTACGATTCTATCTCCATCCTATCAGCATCGCTGAATTTGGGGGGTGGATGGAGGCTAGGCGGAAGGATTCTATAGGTACAATCTTCTCTAGGAGATAACTGGGCGATCGTCAATGGAAAATCAGCTACTCATCCGCAGTATGCAAAACTGCTGCGTACAATTGACTACTGACTCGAAGATCCGCTGTCTCAATCAACTGATCCACAAGGGGTTTAATAGTTGAAATCAAATTACTGCGTTTGGCTTGTAGCAAAACGCCTAACAGACCAGTTACGTTAAGTCCATAGTTGATTGCCAATTCTCTGCCTCGACGCTCATCCATCAAGATCAGGTCTGCTTTGAGTTCTAGCGCCAAAATAATTGCTTCGGCTTCACCTAAATCAATACTGTCTTGATTAGCTCGAACGACTATAACGCTCTGGGCATTAGCAACTGTTTGAGTTTGAATCCAAGCAAGAGTCTGGACTTCGATCGCGCCAGGAACAACTTTATCCACAGCTACCATTTCGTTGTAAACGGCTAGAGGAATAACAATGGTTGCGTAAAGTTACTGCAACAAATCTAACCGACTAATTGCTGCGAGGTTTGTGATAGGTGAGGTATCACTGACAACAATCACAGCAAGCCCAGCATTTGCAATGTTTTAACATCCAATTGAAAATCTTCTACATCATAGTTAATATAAAGCCCGCGTTTTGCCAATTCGTGCTGGAACTCAATGACCGTCAGCCCAGTCCAAGCAAGAACTTTGCCACTGCTAATTTTTTCCTGCTGATATAGCATGATGGCAATTTCCAGCTTCAGTTCATCCTCAGTCATTTGGGTTGCTTGGAGGATGTCATCAGGAATCACAACGCTCATGGGTTTTTGTTGAAGATAACTGGGTAGCCTACGATATCTACAAAGATAAGCGATATTGAGCAGTTTTTAGAGCATACAAGCAAGTGAGTAGATATGAAGAAAACTAGACTGATCTGCCGCTAGCTACCCAATACTTCGGTATTGAGTGGACTCAAGCCGCCTGTGGAAGGTTAAAGGTTGCTTACTGCTGCGTTTTATTGTTCGATCGCCTTATCACTTTTTCGTAAATCGACATTAGCTGCCGATAGTTTGTTTCAGGTGTGTAGTGTTGTTCGTAGGTCGATCGCGCTTTTCGTCCCATGGCTAACATGCGTTCAGGGTGGGCGATCGCCCAGTTAATTTTTTCGGCTAAATCTTGAGGATTTCCTGCTTCAAACAGCAGTCCGGTCTGCCTATCTTCAACAATTTCTGCTATGCCACCGAGTCGTGATGCAATGACAGGAACTGAGCAAGCAAAAGATTCAATCATCGATAATCCGAAGGTTTCGTACCAGACAGAGGGGAAAATTAGGAATTGAGCTTTTTGCATTAAGGCTAAAACTTCTGGCTTCTTCTGCCAGCCTAAAAACTCAATGCGGTGGCTTAAGCCTGCCCGTTGCACCTGTTGCTGAAGGCTGTCTTTAAGGATGCCATCGCCAACGATTTTAAGAGGGATTTGAATATTTTGAGTAATATATGCATCAATTAAGGTGGTGATGCCTTTCTCTGACCACAAGCGTCCAACATAAAGGGCGTAGCGATCGGACTGAGAGGGAGGCAAGATAACGGGATCGAAGAGAAAATTGGGTTTGACGTGGATTTTGTGGGAGGGTAAGCCAATTTGCTCCATTTTGGCTTTTTGAAAGGAAGTAAGGGTAATGTAGGCATCGACTTTTTCGTGCCAAGTACGACGAATGTTATGGATAGCAATCATGGTGGCGATGGCGAGACTCTCCGGGAGAGAGTCGCGGTAGCAACGGTGAACAATTCCGGCTAAAGGAACGGTTTTACCCATGCAGGTTTCACAAACTTTGCCGTCTCGGAACAGATTAGCGCTAGGGCAGATAATACGATAGTTGTGTAGAGTCTGAACGACAGGTACTTTAGCTTCTGAACAGGCATCGTATAGGGAAGGGGATAAAATCGGAAAGAAGTTATGAACGTGAACAATATCAGGGCGAAACTGCTGGATTCTTTCTTGGAGACGCTGTTTACTCTCGAAGGAATAAACGACAGAAGCCGCAGCTTTGGCTTTACCGATCGCCCCTTTAATGGATTGATTGTCAGCTTCTAAAACGGCGATCGCATGGTCATGAGATTTGAGCAAAGACATTTCGGCTTCTACGACCACATCTTCTCCTGCCTTGACCTGGTAGTGGTTGTGGGCAATCAAAATTCTCATAGGGCATTGTCTGCCAATTGTTCTGCACGTTTTAAGCGAGTCTGCCATTGCAAGCCAATAATGCTAACGACGAATAACATGTAGCCAGGTTCTTCTAACCAGGAAAAGATGCCGCCAAAAATTAGCATATTCAGCACTAGAAACTTAGAAAGACTATCGACACAAATTTTTTGCCAGGTGATGAACCAAAGATAGAAATAAGCGCTGACACCCAGTATACCCAGGTCGCCCCAAATGCCTGCCCAAGAAAAGGTGAGGGAAAACATGCTAGATCCAGTGACGGCGTTGGTCAGATGATTGGTATCATTTTCAGCAAATATAGCGGCGGTAACGGGAGTAGTGGTAACTCCTAAGGGGCTGAGGATTTCTCCATAGTCGGGGATGAGCCAGCCTAATCGTCCGATGGTATGCCCAGGGCCTAAGCCAATGAGCCAGTTGATGGGAGTGGTGAAAGAGCTATTGATAATGTGAAAAACTGAAAGTTTTGCAGCGAAGCTGTCGATTAATAGAGTGATGTTAAGCCAATAGGCTAAAGCTGGAAACAGGTTGACAATGACCCAATAAACGATGGCGATCGCGCCTAAAGTTAGCACAACGTACTTTAAGACCTCAAAGATTTTTTTAAACTTAGTTAGGGTTAAAATAATCATTGAGCCGAGGAATACAACAATGACTTGTTTTGAATCCGACATCGGAAATGTTTGGGGAATGAATGCAACTGCGAGGAAAATTTTAACCCAAAGTGAACGGATCACAGGCTGATTAAAAATGTAGAGAGCACCGGTCAGGGCTACGGCTCCGCCAACGTGATGCCCTGCACCTTGATTTAGGAAAACGCCTTTAATAGCATCAGGACCACCAACAATATCAAGTTTTAGAACAAAGTATTGAACGTAAGCAAACAGCACGTTGATAATGCTGGAGATTATCAGAACCCAATGAAATCGATGAATGCTGCTGTAATTCATTCGTAAGCCGACGATCGCTAGGAGCAAAATGAAGGGTTCACCAAGGAGAAGAAAATCTAACAGGATGTTGATGATGCCTGCGTCATTCCAGAAGGCGCTCGCACTAATAATTAATAGAACGGCGTACAAGCCATAAAGTATTTGAGTTGAGAGGTGAACCTGGAGACGAGAGCGAATGCGAGGCAGCGTGAAAATAAGTAGAAGGAGAGTACAGGCAAAATGGAGAAAGTTGACCGCAGAAGGGACTTTCATTGCCGCTAGTACCCGTGGGTAAAAGGCGACAACAAAAGTGAGAATGATCAAGCTAGAGCTTTTGAAAAGTTGGCGGCTGGTGGCGGAAGGAGGAATGGAATAAGGGCGATCGGGTTGAGAGCCGGGTAAGGAATCGCGGTTGAGCGGAGTATTTTCTAGCACAGGTGTTCAACTCCGCTGGGCACAGGGGAAGTTTGCACAAGAGTTTGGTAAAGCTGCGAGAGTTCTGCTCCCTTAGCTTGCCAACTATAGAGTTCACGCACTCGCTTTTGTCCGGCACTGCCAAGCTGCGATCGGAGTTCCTCGTTGACTGCCAAACGCACCATGGCGGAGGCTAAGCCTCGAACCGCTTGCTGAGGATGGAGGGCAGGAATCTTAATGCCAGTTTGCTCTGTAACCTGGACGGCAGGCCCCCCCAAGTCGAGGCAAAGGACGGGGCGACCCGCTGCCATAGCTTCCATGCAAACCCAACCACCAGAGTCATGGAGACTAGGGTGAACCAGGATGTGACAATCAGCAAGTTTTTCGAGGGTGGCGGCGCGAGCAAGTCTGCCGAAAAATTTGACTCGTGAAGCGACCTCTAGTTCGATCGCCAACGCTTGCAGACGATGCTGTTCTGCTCCGTCGCCCAAAATCCAGTATTCGGCGTTGGGGATATTGGCTTGAGCAAAGGCACGGATGCCCAGGTGAAAGCCTTTCCAATGGAGGAGGCGACCCATGCTAATAAAGCGGATGGGGGTGGCAGATGGGATGGGGCACTGACCGAGTTGGACAATGTCTTCAGTGGATAAGCCAGATTCAGTGACAATTTGGATAGAGCTAGCTCCAAGATGACGGAGGCGCTGAGCGGTATCTTCTGTCGTCGCGCGAATGACAGCGCTGCGTTGTCCTGTCAGGCGAACAAAGGGGTCGAGTTCTCCAAGTCTACGGACGGTAGCTCTTGCCCACTCATAGGCTTTGGCGCGCAGGCTAAAGTCTTGCCAAAAACTAGAGGGAGCGGATTCGCCACCGCCAACTGGGCCCCAGACAAAGGGAATGGGCAGGAAAGAAAGAAAGCTGGGGTTGGAGTATTTGACAAAGGTGACGTGGTGAACAGCGTCGAAGCCAATTTCTTGGTGAAGTTGGCGGGCAACGAAGTAGGCTTGAATTTGCCACAGATAGTAGTGAACTTGCATAGCTCCAGATTCGCCCCAGCGCCAGCCGCCGCCCCAAATTGGCAGGGTAAAGTAAACGAAATGAAGGTTAGGAACAGGGTGGCGATCGAGTTCTGCTTGAATAATGTCGCCGCTTTCATCGGGGCGGGTCAGAACCCAGACTTCGTGGTGTTGTGCCACTGCTCGTACCATATTCCATCCCACTCCAGGTTCTGAGCCTCGACCCGGTTCACAGGAGTATGCCGACATGAGAATTTTCATGGATTCACCTTCTGAGTTACCTTGGAACGGACAGTAGGGGACTGAGGCAGGAGGGATTCGTAGATTTGGGCGATCGTTTCTGCAACGGCTTCCCAGGTGAATACTTTGACTCGTTCTAGCCCTTTTTGAATCAGGGCTTGGCGATAGGTGCTATCCCGCCTCAGATGAAGGAGGGCGGCGGCGATCGCTTCTACGTTAAGGGGATCAATAAGTACGCCCGCATCACCGACAACTTCGGGCATAGCTGAAGTGTTAGCGGTAATAACAGGGGTACCGCACGCCATGGCTTCTAAAAGGGTAATGCCAAAGCCTTCGTGGGTAGAAGGAGCTAGGAGCATATCGGCAGCATTATAGAGTTGCAAGAGGGTGGATTGGTCAGGTTTGCCTAAATAGGTCACGAATGATTGCAGGTTATGGGCTTGAATCCAGGCTTGTTGCTCTGAGGTGAAGTCTTCGCCAACTTTCCAAAATTGAATGGGAATTTGCTGAGTTTTGAGATATTGAATTACCTGCAAAATGGTGATGATATTTTTGCGGGGATGGTTAGAACCTACGTTAAGAAGGCAGGTGGTATCCGGTGAAAGTTGATAATGTTGGCGTAGGGCTTCGCGCTCTAAAGGAAAAAGGGGATGGAAGCCTGATGTGGCGTTGGGAACAACAGTAATTTGAGCCGATGGAATGCCTAAGATCTGGGTGACATCATGGGCAGTTTGTTGGGAAACAGTAACGATGTGGTTAGCATGCTTCATGCCATGGATCGATCGCCGCCAGAGGGCGTTACTAATCCAGGGCGTTTGAACGGAGCCTTGCAGGTTTTGAGGATAAAAATAGTTAATCAAATCATGACAAGTAATCACCATAGGCTGATCCTTTAAAGCATAAGCAATATGTCCATCACTATGATCGATAATATGAACGATGTCTGCTTTGTATAGATGAACGGTACGTGGAAATTTCCAAAAACGCTCATAGTACTTATGAAATCTAGTTTGCCAGGAACGGCTAGAACGACTGAGAGGAACAGGAGCGATCGCTTCTATTTGCCAATCAGGTCGAACGATTGCAAGTCCAGCAATTAAGCCGTTAGCGTAGATATCCATGCTAAATTCGGGCATGGTGCGGACAATTAAGACTTTCACAGGTTTCCTCCTTGCCTCAAGATTTTTCGCCAAAGCGTCATTAGCTTTTGGGCGATGCGATCGTGGGTGTAATGCTGCTGGACGCGGAGGAGACAGTACTGCTGAATTTTTGTTCGCCAAGCAGGGTTTTCGATAAGATCTTGAAGAATTCGGGTTAGGGCAAGGGCGTTGTCCTCTGGAAATATCAGGTCAGGTCGTCCAATCACGTTAGGGATTTCGCCGGAATCGGAACCAATGACGGGAATGCCCATTGCCATTGCCTCAATGAGAACATGCCCAAACTGCTCTTTCCAGGTCGGAGTGGTGCGAGATGGGAGTACTAAGACATCAAATTGGCTCATGACGCTGGGTGCCTGATGATGAGGGATGGCTCCTTGCCACGTAACCCATTCAGATATTCGTTGATCTTGAGCAATTTTCTTGAGGGCAGTTTCGCTGCTGCCAGATCCACAGAGGATCAGGCGGCAGTTGAGGGACTGCGATCGCAACTGGTGCAGAGCCGTGAGGAGAGTATCAATGCCTTTTTCAGGCACTAGACGACCCAGGTAGCCGATGCGAAATTCTGGGGGGTCTGGTTCGACTGCTGGAGCGGTGATAGGGTGGAACAATTCTGGGTCTACGCCCATCTGGGGCATGACTTCAATCAAGCCGCGATAACCCCACTGATGAAGTAAATCTGCGCCATCATGATTTCCGGCAATAACCAGGGAGGCAGTGCTGAGGACAAATTGGCGAATCCAGCGGCGAAGAAGGGGAAGCGATCGCGCTTGGTTTTCCCAGCCAAAAAAGACGAGGGGCATTTGAGTCAGCCGTGACCAGATGGCGAATTCTAAAGCGCAAAGAGAAAAGACTTCTTCTTCCACTTGAATCAGATGGGGCTGAAAATCTCGGAGGACTTGCCAGACGCGCCAAGGCGCATAAAAATGGGCACCGCCACGTCCAGTCAGGGCAACCGGGGCAGCGTAAATTTTGAGTTGGGGATAGGGAGATTCTAGGGGAAGGGTGCGATTCCACTCTAGGGATTTCCAGTTAGAGGGAGCGAGCAAGCCAACGGTGATGGCAGGGGCGATCGATTGGAGGGACGAAGACTGGGAGGATGCAGGGGCGATCGCGTTGAGTTTGCCCTGGTTGATGCCAACCACGTAGGTATGGCTAACAAACAGCACTCGTAAAGCAGCGTCTGTTGCTGTATCTGGATGTGTTAAAGCAACGTGATCCAAAGCAGCCATTTCTCTCTCTTCCAATTCAGGTTAGGTCAATGAGTCTGCATCACTTAACCAGAACTTTGAAGCCATATCAGGAAAAAAGTGAAACTTTCTACGAAAAGTATCGCGGACTTGCTCTAAGTTTTCGGGGTCTGAAGTCAACTAATGTCATAATTTTGTTTCTGCAATTCTGTAAAAAGGGTTCTAGATAAAATAAAGGCGTTGCTAAATGAAAGTATAAAAATTCATTTCCTGAAGCTTTTCTCTCAATGGCTGCTGCTTATAAACCTTATTGCCATAGAAGTCTTTAGGAAGGCATGTCTGTTTGCTCAACTGGAATTTCAATGATAAACCGAGTGCCCTTTCCCGGAGTCGAGTCGCACTCAATCTTCCCATTGTGTTTCTTCACCACAATTTGATAGCTGATGGATAGCCCCAACCCGGTTCCTTTGCCAACAGGTTTGGTGGTGAAGAAAGGGTTGAACAACTTATGCCTGACTGCTTCGGGAATGCCTGCCCCATTGTCAGAAATTTGTATCGCAACTCGTTCAGAATCAATCGATTGGGTTTCAATCCAAATCTTGCTAGGATCGTCTTTTAGTTCTTCAGGCGATCGGGTAGTGTCTTGTTCCTGCAATGCATCGATCGCATTACCAATGATATTCATAAATACTTGGTTAAGCTGTCCAGGAAAGCAACTGACTTTTGGAATTTGCCCGTAACCCTTAATGATTTGAATTTCTGCCTGTTCTACATTTGCCTTAAGCCGATGGTGCAAAATCATGAGTGTGTTATCAATGCCTTCATGCAGATCAACTTCTTTAAAGTCTGCCTCGTCCAACCGAGAAAAGTTGCGCAGAGATGCCACAATTTCACGAATGCGATCGGCTCCTATTTGCATCGAAGAAATAACTTTCGGAAAGTCCTTAGCCAAAAACTCTAAATCAATGTCATTAACTTTCTTTTGCAGCCTAGAATTCGATTGAGGATATTCTTCTTGATAAAGTTTGACTAACTCTAGTAAATCTTGGGTGTATTGATTAGCAGGAGTGCAGTTGCCGTAGATAAAATTAACAGGATTATTAATTTCATGAGCCACACCTGCCACCAGTTGCCCCAAAGAAGATAACCTTTCCTGCTGAATTAGCTGGGCATGTGCCTGTTGCAGTTCTGTAGTACGCTCTGCAATTTTCGCTTCTAAATGAGCACTAAAATTCTTGAGTAAATTATTTTTCTCTTCCAGGGTTATCGTCATGCTGCGAATTTGTAGATGAATCTTGACTCGTGCCAATACTTCTTCATGCTGAAATGGCTTGGTAATGTAATCTACAGCCCCAGCATTTAGACCTCTAATTTTGTTCTCCGTCTCGGACAAAGCTGTCATAAAAATGACGGGAATATTGGAGGTTGCAGGATTAGCTTTGAGGCGATGACATGTCTCAAAACCGTCAATTCCAGGCATCATCACGTCTAATAAAATCAGATCAGGGCGACTATTTTGTGCTTGTTCTAAGCCACTCTCCCCGTCCATTTCAACCAAAATATCGTAACCTGCGCTGCTCAATGCGCTATACAAAACCTCCAGATTAGTAGGAGTATCGTCTATGACTAAAATTGTTTCACCTAAATTGCCACTGACCATGATTTACACCTGTTTTTTAATGGCGAACTAAGACCTGACTCTGCGGTAAACTGTTTCGTTCTCTAACTGTTTCGTTCTCTATGTGGCATCTTGAAGAAACTGCCGAATTCTTTGGATATTAAATCCTCTAGCAAGTTGACTGAGATAATTTACGAAGGGCTGGTAACTTTCATGTTTTCGGGCTAGCTTTTCTAGTTCCTCTTGGAGTCCTTTGATCTGTCCCTTTTTGGCGAATTCTATAAGTGCTGTCAGTTCAGAAATGGGGGGAATCACCATTTCGGTTGTCACTTCACTGCTTTGCACCTTGGTATTTTCGCCGTAAACCCAGTTCAGCGCTAAATGCTTGGCTAACATGCCATAAAGTTCTTCCGTTTCCACAGGTTTTGCTAAAAAATCATTGCCGCCTGCCAGAATGCTCTTTTGACGATCGCACTCGTACACACTCGCGGAAGAGATAATCACAGGGATATCTTTCAGAGGTTCTGTTTGCCGTAGTTGCTCCAGCATCTCCCAGCCATTCATTACGGGCATCGTCAAATCAGAAATAATGAGATCAGGGTAGTGTTGTTTGGCTTGCTCCAGCCCCTCTTGCCCGTTACTAGCTTCTAAAATATCAAAGCCTAGAGATTCTAAAAGAGTTTTCAAAACGGAAAGGTTTTCATCATGGTCATCAACCACTAAAATGCAGCGACGATCGCCTTTGTACCCGAGATTTTTTTTCTGGCTGGCGATCGCCTTTGCCTTCACCCAATCCTCAGCCAGATTGCAATCAAACTCAAACTCAAACACACTTCCAACTCCCCAGTCACTCTGCACCCGAAGAGAACTACCCATCGTTTCAACAATTTTTTGACTAATAGAGAGTCCTAACCCAGTGCCTTCTGCCTGCTTTCTGGTATCTCCAACCTGTTCAAATGGTAGAAAGATTTTCTCTAACTGATCAGGAGTCATCCCTACTCCCGTATCTTCAATTTGAAACCGTAGACGGATGCAGTTCTCCGGTAGGTTTAGCGCTGTGACACGCATTCTGACATGTCCCGCATCTGTAAACTTGACGGCATTGCCCAACAAATTAATCAAAACTTGACGCACGCGCTTTTCATCAATTACAACACCCACGGGCAAGTCAGTTGGGGGTTCGTAAAAAAAATCAATTTTTTTTTGTTCTGCCTTGATCCAACAAATCTCTACAACACCTTGAAGCAAGGACGGGAGATGGCAAGGTTTCAGGTGCAGTTCTAATTTACGAGCTTCAATTTTAGACAAATCTAAAACGTCATTGATGAGAGTTAATAAATGAGAGCCACACTGATGAATGATTTGCACGCCCCGCTGATCTTGTTCAGCGATAGTTTGTGAGCGTTCTAAGATTTGGGCGTAGCCTAAAATGCCGTTGAGAGGAGTCCGTAGCTCGTGGCTCATGTTGGCGAGAAAATCGCTCTTTGCTTGGTTTGCCGAATCTGCTGCTTCCATCGCCTTTTTTAGATCGGCAGTTCGCGCCTCAACTCGAATTTCCAAGTCCTGATTGAGAGTTTCTGCTCGTTGACGAGCCTCTTCAACCGCAATGACTTGGGGCAGCGTTGTCCAACAAGCGATCGCCACTCCCACGAAAGCCACAATAATCAATAAGACTAGAATGAGATTATTGCCCTGACGAACTGCATTTTGCGCGAGCAAGGAACGAAACCCCCAGCCTGCTAAAACTGCGCCACAAAGCAATAGGATCAGGGTAACGACCTGAAACATCAACAGATCTTTAAAGATATTAGGGGCATGAGATTGATATAACTTGATCCACCAGTTGGGCTGGAAGGGAGCAAGTTTAACCCGCCGAATTGATGCATCGAGCAGCATGATAACAATTGGCGAGAACAAGCCAATCAAGAAATCCTGCCATCCCCAAGCCAGCCCTCCCACAAACAATACGATCAATTGCAGGAAGAAAATTCCTAAAGCGAAGCGAGGAGCCAGTACGCCAGGTCTACCGCGCTGAAGCCAAAGCGCAAATTGCATCAGCGTGAAGGAAACAAACCACCCGACATTCCCAACCACAACAATTTGAGCAACATTCCCCCAGAGGAGATACACCATTGACAGCCCAAAGACCAGAGTCAAAGCAGGGCCAAACACCCCCCGAGGTGAAACAACGCTTAAAACTGGCGCGAGGTGCTTGTCTTTGGCAAGTTGATACAAAATTCGCGGACTATTAGAAACTGCCGTTGCCATGGTTAACAGACAAGAAGCTGCCAGCACAAATGTGACAACTAGTGCCGCAGATTGCCCCCAAAAGGGCTTTGCAGCAGTGTATAAATATAAGAACACATCACCCGTTTGATCAAGAGGAGCCAGCCGCAACACGACCCAAGTGCCTGCAATAAAAATCAGAGCGCCCGTCCACCCTGCCACATTTAAAAAACGAAGTGTCTCGATCGGACGACGGCTATCAGCCACAAACGATGATGCAGTTTCGCTACTGTAAGTGACAAATGTTGCAAAAAAGAACCACTTTGCCCAATCAGTAAAACTCATTACGCCCCAGTTCCAATCGGTAGGGAAAAACCCAGGACTCTCGGGAGAAAAAATTAACCAGCCTATTCCTTGCAAGCTAAATGTGACCAGCAACCCAATGGATGGAAGAATAAAGCAAACAAGCAAAATACTCAATGCACGAGTTCCTGTAATGGCTACTCCGAAAGGAAGCAGCATAAAGAATACCCGCATTACAATTGTTGGAATTATAATATTGAAGGGTTCTAAATTAACAGCGACAAGATCGGTGAGAATAATCGCATTGAGGGAAATTGCTGAAACCCAGTTCAGCAGATAGCCAATTGCAGCATAGGTCGCAATAATGGGATAGCGATGCAAGAGACGCGTGATGTAATTAGGAGTACCGCCTGCAATGTTTACCTGATGAATTCCTAAATTTTTGACTTGATAATTAATGAGTACCCCAATGAGTGCTGCTGGAATCCAGACAAAAATGGATTGTACGCCGATCGCAGCTTTAGTTGCCGGAACTAAACCTGTCCAACCTGGAGGGCCTGCCAGTCCCAGTCCCCAAGTTTCTAAAGGATTGAGACTACGGGGCAGATAAGAAGGTGAAGCGGATTCTATCGGGATACTCTGCATGGTGGGCAATGTGAATTTATGTTCTCAGAGAAGAGCGATTGTCTGACCGCTAGAGTACCCCAAATAATAGAATTTCTCTCTCACCACTATTAAAACGCGCAGCGTTGCTGAAATTAGTCATTCGGCAACGCCAAAGATGTCATGCTACGAGACAAGTACAGACATGTTGTTTTCGATCGGCTCATAGCTTTTGGTCGAACGAGGTAGGCGTTGCTTAAACCCACAGAGGATTTCCCAAGAAATAGTGCCAAAGATCCGAGACCACTCTTCTATCGAAAGATGTTCAGTGCCATCTTGGCCAATCAGGGTAACAATTTCACCTTCTTGCAAATCAGGCAGGGAAGTCACATCTAGCATGAGTTGATCCATGGTGATCATACCAACTTGAGAAATTCGCTGTCCTCGTATTAAAACAGTCATTTGATTAGAAAGACGACGAGACACGCCATCTGCATAGCCAATCCCCACAACCGCTAGTCGCGTTTCTTGAGTTGCAATGAACTGATGACCATAGCTGACTCCAGTTCCAGGGGGAATAGTCTTTACCATTGTCACCTTGGCTTTAACCTGGAGAACGGGTTTGAGATCAATCATTCCTTCAAGATGAGAAGATGGCTCAAGACCATACAAAAGCAATCCGACCCTTACCATGTCGTAGTGCAAAGCCGAGTCTTGCAAGGTTGCCGCAGAGTTTGCCAGATGAATCTGAGGTAGAGTAAAACCTTTTGCTGTAATTCGATCGATCGCTTCTTGAAAACGAGAATTTTGCAGATACATGGTGCTGGTATCTGGATCATCTGCAGTTGCTAGATGAGAGTAAATACTGGCAATTTGTAAGTTAGGCAAATGCTCTACCAGTTGCACAAGCTGATGGCTATTTTGCCAAGAGATTCCTAATCGCGACATGCCTGTATCAATACACAGATGTACGGGTAGAGAGCCACTGTACCCAGAAGTTGCCAATGTTGTAGAAAACATCAGGGCTTGTTTCAGTGAACATAAAGTGGGCTGTAATCGCCAATCGGCGATCGTTCGGACTTGACTGGGGGTATTGGCAGATCCTAACAGTATGATTGGCGCTTTAATTTCAGATCTCCGCAACTCAATTCCTTCTGAAATCGTTGCGACCCCTAAACAAGTTGCTCCATGCTCTAACACAGTTCGAGCAACCGTTACTGCCCCGTGTCCGTAGGCATCTGCCTTGACGATCGCCATTAGCTTAGTGGTAGGTGACAGTAATTTTTTGATCTGTTGCACATTATGAATCAGCGCTTCTAGATCAATTTCAACCCAAGCTCGCTCAGTTGGTTGCAACGCTGACCGGGGCGGACGGGGTAAAAACTTATGACGGACAAAATAGGACAGGTAGATCTGTAAAACTTCTGAAGTAATAGCGGGGCAAGTAATGTTAGTTCCTGCCAACCCAGCCTGAGTATTCTGGGTATCAAAGGCTTGGGAGACAAATGTAGCAGCTTCTACGGGTGCTTTCGGATGAGTGCAGCTTTGAGTAAACATAGATATAGCCGGAACCAAAGCATTATCTGAAGGCATGGTCAGAAGCTTTGCCTGCCAGTCTAGATGAGGAAGGACATTGATTGAGTAGCCTAATGTGGCGATCGCACCAATGAGTTGTTCGAGGGTTAATTGGTGAGGACTAACCAGGTGAAACGTTTGTCCCAATAAATCAGATTGATGAGATAAATGGGCGATCGCCTGTGCGATGTAATCGACTGGCGCTAAAGACATTTTCAGATCAAGGTCTGATGCATATCCTAATTGGATAAATCCCTTGATCATTCTGCATATTAAGTTGTCGAGTTGGAATCCACCCGTTTGGCTATGCCCTGTAATCATGCCCAAGCGATAGATACAAACGGGTAAGCCGCGATCGCGGGCAGCAATGACTAGCTTTTCGGCAACCCATTTGCTTTGGGCATATCCCTCCGAATAACCGTCACAATGCTCTAGCTGATTAGATTCTAAGATCAATTCCATTTCCTGATATTCAGGCGCATGAAACACATCAATAGTCGAAATGTAGTGAACTGGTAAAGTTCGGGTTTGGGTAGCCAAACGCAAAACTTCTTGAGTCCCAATGACATTGGCGTTGCGCAGAGCCGTGTAGGGATAAACTAAATTGACGTATGCGCCACTATGATAAATCACATCAATTCGGTCTGCTAATTCTCGAAACTGTTGTTCAGATAATCCAAATAAAGGTCGTGATAAATCTCCTAAAATTGGAATAATGCGAGAACCAAATGAAGGGTGCCAAATGTCGTAGTTTTCTAATGCTTTACGAAGGCGACTGCTTGCAGTTTCCAAGTCATTTGCCCGGACAAGACAGTAAACCGTAATTTGAGGATATTTGAGTAGGAGTTCATGTAGAAGAAAGGCTCCTATAAAACCCGTTGCGCCTGTCAGAAAGATATACTGAAACTCAGATTTAATTAGGGTAACAGGTGCGATCGGGCGAATCGATGGATCTAAGTTTGCATCAGACATTAATTCCGCAGGACTGGTTTTAAATCCTGTATCAACACCAGCCCGTAAAGCTTTAATAATTTCTGCAAATCCAGCAACGGTTGGGGCTTTAAATAAACACTCCAGCGTTAATTCTACTTGAAACATTTCTTTGGCACGCGACAAAAGCATTGCGGCACGCAGCGAATCTCCCCCTGATTCAAAAAAGTGATGGTCAATGCCCACTTCTACGCCCAGAATGCCAGACCAAAGTTGAATGATCTGTTGTTCGAGAAGGGTGCGCGCCGGAATAATTTCTTCCTGTAAATTGAGGGTAGTGATAGGAAGCGCCCGGCGATCGACTTTGCGGTTTGGGGTTAAGGGCAAAGTATCCATGAAAAACACAATGCCTGGAACCATATAATCAGGAAGCTTTTCCTTAAGCCATGAGCGGATCTGAGCCGGACGTAGTTCTGGTGATAGTGAATTTAGAACAACATAAGCAACCAACCGACGGTTTCCTGGAGAATCTTCTACGGCGATAACAGCAGATTCTCGCACATGGGGATGCTGTGAGAGGGTTGTCTCAATATCTCCTAGCTCAATTCGATAACCTCGAATTTTAACCTGGTTATCCATTCGTCCAATCATCTCAATATTGCCGTCTGCTAAAAGACGAGCCGAGTCCCCTGTTTTATAAAGACGAGCTTCGGAATTGGAGCTAAAAGGATCAGCAATAAATTTTTCGTGGGTTAGTTCTGGGCGACCCAGATATCCCCGTGCAACTCCTGCACCGCCAATATAGATTTCGCCCGCTTCGCCGACCTCAACAAGTTCAATCGGATCGCTCTTTCGGCGGGAGCCTTCTTTGACTAAATAAATTTGAGTCTCAGCGATCGCATGTCCTAGTGGCACAGGGCGATCGCTACAATCGACTTGGTGTACCATCGACCATACCGTTGTTTCAGTTGGGCCATACATGTGCCAAAGTGAGGATACTTTATCAAGTAGCTGATTGGCTAAAGCTCTGGTCAAAGCCTCTCCCCCACACAAAACTTTAAGGTTAGGGTTGCCTTTCCAGCCAGCTACTAACACCAACCGCCAAGTTGCTGGTGTTGCCTGGACAAAGGTTACATCAGGGTCGGATAAAATTTGGGATAATCTATTCGCATCGGCAGCAATTTCACGTTCAATCAGTCTAATTCGTGCACCTGTAATAAGTGGTAAATATAAGTCGGGAACAGAGAGATCGAAAGAGACAGTAGTGATCGCTAAGAGGGTATCACTCGCAGTTATTCCAGGTTCTTTTTGCATCGATTGAAGCAGGTTAACCGCTGCACCATGAACAATCTGAACACCCTTAGGTTTACCTGTTGAGCCAGAGGTATAGATGACATAAGCAAGGTTATCTCTTTGAACCTGGCTTTGAGGATTTGTGCTGAGATGGTGAGCAATTGTTTCCCAACCCGAATCAATAAACAAGTTTTGAGCATTATGTTGAGGCATCGTCTGATGCAAGTGCTGTTGTGTCAGCAAAATAGGCACTTGTGCATCCTCTAAAATGAATGCTAAGCGTTCGGGCGGGTAGTTTGGATCGAGGGGAATATATGCCCCTCCTGCTTTAAGAACGCCTAGTAATGCCACAAACATTTCTAGCGATCGCTCCACACAAACCCCAACTAAAACATCAGGCTTTACGCCCAAAGTTTGCAGGTAATGCGCCAGTTGGTTTGCCTTTTGGTTCAGTTCACAGTAGGTCAACTGCTGTTCCTTAAAGACAATTGCCACGGCATCAGGGGTTTTTAACGCTTGCGTTTCGACTAGTTGATGAATAGAAACCCCTATGCTGTCAGAAAACATTGTAATTCTCCGTAAAATCGTTTGTTGAGGTGCAAGACAATAATTGAGATGTTGACAAAGAACATCTCTCAGACCAGCAGTACTAAAACTGGTATATTTTTATTTATCCCGAGGATATATTAAAAGTAACAAAAAGCACTGAAATCTAGTTGTATCAAAAAAAGTCTACTTTCCTGCAAGCCTCGTCAGTTCTAGTATGCCTCTGAGAAATAAATCCAATATGGGCTGAGACTTTTAAGCCTGAAAGGAGTGTGTGTCGATTACCAGTCTTAACATGACAAAAAACACTTTTCCAAGTGTGTAATCTAAGTATGTAAGCTGAAACGATAAGTTCTCGCTTTTTTTGCGCTCAATATCATCTAAATTTCCGCGGGGAGTTTTTGTAATCAGCACTTTTTTCCTAGAACCATCGCTCTGTCGCGGGGACGCGAGATCGATGCCAAACACATGTCCTGGCATCGTTGTAATGAAGAGGCGATCGTTGCGATCGCCCATAGCGTTATTTAATTGCAACTCCCTTAGGTCTTCAAAGATATTTATTAATTTGTGCATTCTCGGCAAGAATCAGAAGCCCTGTCCTTCCACAGATAGCCACTTATAAAATACAAGGCTAGTAGTCTCTAGCGTAAGTTCACCTATCAATGAGCAAGGGACTTAAGCTCTTTATCTATCATCTTAAGCGTGATAATGAGGGCTGTGCTTACACCGTAGTCTACTAGCCATAATTTGACGAAAGTTAAGATTCTGACTCAGATAAAATGAGCCAGCGTTCAGTGGCTTTATCAATAGATTTTTCTAGTTCCGATAACCGTTCAGAAATCTGTTTAACTTCAGAAAAATCACTGGGAGGATTTTGGTAAAGAAGCGTTGCAAGTTCAATCTTCTCATCTTCCATTTTGGGGATCTGAGTTCCTAAAGTTTCTAGTTCACGCTTCTCTTTGTAGGAGAGTTTTCGAGTTTTTACTGCGATCGCATTTAATGTAGCAGGACTTGCGGCAACGCTATTTGAATTGTTCTGAGCCGCAGGCTCTTCAGGTTTCTCGGTCTTTTTCTCTTTTTGTCCTTCTCCCCTTCCTTGTGATTCGGCTTCTTCGTCAGCTTTCCGATATTCTAAGTAGACCGAGTAGTTGCCAGGATATTGACGAAGTTCGCCGCTAGGCTGGAGAGCAAAGATAGTTTCTACCGTGCGATCGAGGAAGTAGCGATCGTGAGAAACGACAATGACACAGCCGTTAAACTCCTCTAGATATTCTTCTAAAACCGCCAGAGTTTGGACATCTAAATCGTTGGTTGGCTCGTCTAGAATGAGCAAGTTTGGGGCGCTCATTAAAACCCGCAGCAGAAACAAGCGACGGCGTTCGCCTCCAGAAAGCTTGTTGATGGGAGCATACTGCTGGTTGCCTGGAAACAAAAAGCGCTCCAGCATTTGAGAGGCAGTAATGATAGAACCATCAGAAGTTTTAACCAGTTCTGCAACTTCTTTCAAATAATCAATAACGCGCTGTTCAGGATTGATAGCCAGATCATCGGAATGCTGGTCGAAGTAACCAATGTGAATAGTGCTGCCCAGTTCAACTTTGCCAGAGTCGGGTTGTACTCGCCCAGTAATGATATCCATCAACGTAGATTTGCCTGCACCGTTGCCGCCAATGATACCGATGCGATCTTCGGGAGTGAAATCATAGGTGAAATCTTTAATTAGCGTTCGCCCGTTATAGCCTTTAGAGACATTAGCCAGTTCAACGACCTTTTTGCCAATTCGCCGTCCCGCAGTTGTAATATCAACCTTGCCCTGGACTTGTTTAAATTCCTTGTTTTGCAGATCATGGGCGCGATCGATCCGCGCTTTTTGTTTAGTACTCCGCGCTTTTGCGCCCCGTTGCAGCCATTCTAATTCTCTTCGCAGTAGCCCTCGGTGCTTGCGTTGAGTATTGATGTTAGATTCTTCGGCTTGGGCTTTTTTTTCTAAGTAGTAGGAATAGTTGCCGTCATAGGAATAAAGATCACCGCGATCGATTTCTAGAATCCGATTGGTAACGCGATCGAGAAAATAGCGATCGTGAGTAATCAGCAATAACGCACCGCGATATCGATTCAAATAGCTCTGGAGCCATTCTACCGACAGAGCATCGAGATGGTTAGTCGGCTCATCCATGAGCAGCACATCAGGTTCAGAGAGGAGCGCAGTGGCGAGGGCAATGCGTTTACGATAGCCGCCCGAAAGGTTCCCAATGACGGCGCTAAAATCATCAATGCCTAATTTAGTGAGAATAATTTTGGCATTAGTTTCTAAATCCCATGCCCCGATCGCATCCATACGATGAGTCACTTCAGAGAGCCGATCCATGAGCTTATTCTGATCTCCTTGACCGTGGGTCAGTTGATCGGAAATTGCTTCATATTCTCGGACTAAGGTCATTTGTTCACCGCTGTCGGCAAAAACTTGCTCTAGAACAGTTCGACTTTCATCAAGATCAGGTTGCTGAGGCAAATAGACAATGCGAACCCCAGAGTTAAATAAAAGCTTGCCATCGTCGATGGACTCTAAACCCGCAATCATTTTAAGAAAGGTCGATTTGCCAGACCCATTTGTGCCGATCAAGCCAACTTTATCGGTACTGTTGAGGCTAAAGTTAGCATCTTTGAGAATCTCTTTGATGCCAAAATCTTTTTTTACTGATTGCAGTGTGAAAATACTCATCTGGCTCTTTATACAAATCCACCATGAGAACCTTAACACTTTGAGATGATAGGCTGACGTATTTTGCAAATTGAATTAGTCGAGCCAGACCCAGTACATAAAGGATATTGTTGACTTTGAACATTAATAATTGACACGAGTGATTTGAAAGAAGGGTCAAACCTAGAGAATAAGCCAAGAGTTTTTCAGAGATGATCGCGTTAAGGTATGACTGATCCTGAGTCACCTTGGCTTTTCAACGATCCTTTACTAATTTTCTACATCATCCTGATCACTCGTTAGTCTTGTCATCAAGTTGTACAGTCTTAAAGCATGGACAGCAGCGATCGCCAAGATTGGGTTCACTTTTAGATAATTAATAATGAAAACCCTACGGCACGCTAGGAAGATGCGCTTGAAACGCTTATGGAGTCTGCACTCTGACTAGAACAGCCCCCGTGAGTTGAAAAGAGAGTGAAGATGCTTTAATTTTTGTTAAAGTTAGTGAATCTGTGGCTGTCCTTCTCTGTAGAACGCTCAGTCTTAGCTCAAGTATTTCTGCCTGCCCTCTTCCCCTTCTGGAGCTTCTTCATGCTGCGCTTGGAACATATTAATAAAACCTACCCCACAGGCGAAGTTCTCAAAGACGTGAGTTGGGAAGTTAAAACAGGCGATCGCATTGGATTGGTCGGCGTAAACGGCGCAGGCAAATCGACCCAGCTTAAAATTATCGCAGGCGAAATAGAGCCAACCTCTGGTGAGATCATTCGCCCTTCTAGCCTTCACATTGCCTACCTGAGTCAAGAATTTGATGTTGATCCCGGTCGCACCGTGCGAGAAGAATTTTGGCAAGCTTTCGCTGAAGCTAATCAGGTCAACAAAGCCTTGATGCAAGTTCATCATGACATGGAGTCGGCAAGCCCTAATGAACTAGAAGATTTGATCCACAAGATGGACAAATTTCAGCGCAAGTTTGAGGGGCTAGATGGCTATGGACTGGAGTCGCGCATTGACAAGCTGATGCCAGAACTAGGGTTTGAATTAGATGATGGCGATCGCCTGGTGGAAGCGTTTAGCGGCGGTTGGCAAATGCGCATGGGTCTAGGCAAAATTTTGCTCCAGTCTCCCGACTTGCTGCTCCTAGACGAGCCAACCAACCACTTGGATCTAGAAACCATTGAGTGGCTAGAAAATTACCTGAAGGGGCTGAACACACCCATGGTCATTGTCTCCCATGACCGAGAATTTCTCGATCGCCTGTGCACTCAAATTGTTGAAACCGAGCGCGGCGTATCGACGACCTATTTAGGTAACTACAGCGCTTATTTGCTGCAAAAAGAAGAAGCACAGCTGGCTCAACTCAGCGCCTTTGAACGGCAACAAAAGGAGCTAGAAAAACAACAAACCTTTGTCGATCGCTTTCGGGCGAGCGCTACACGCAGCACCCAGGCAAAAAGCCGCGAGAAACAGCTTGATAAGATTGAGCGAATTGATGCCCCAATTGCCGGGGTAAAAACGTTGCGGTTCCAATTTCCTCCGGCACCCCGCAGCGGTCGAGAGGTGGTGATCATTGAAAATTTGACCCATGCCTATGGCGAAAAAATCTTGTTCTTAGGGGCTGAACTGCTGGTAGAACGCGGCGATCGCATTGCTTTCGTGGGACCCAATGGAGCCGGAAAATCCACGCTTCTACACCTAATGACGGGAATCGAACAGCCCAGCGAAGGCACTGTTAAGTTAGGGGATCACAATGTCATTTCGGGTTATTTTGAACAGAACCAAGCCGAAGCGCTGGATTTAGAAAAAACCGTTATGGAGACTATCCATGACGAAGTACCCGATTGGAAAAACGAAGAAGTTCGGACGCTTTTAGGGCGATTTCTTTTCAGTAACGAAACAGTTTTCAAGAAAGTTGGGGCGCTCAGCGGTGGCGAGAAAGCCCGTTTAGCACTCGCAAAAATGTTACTCCGTCCCGCTAACTTATTAATCTTAGACGAGCCGACCAACCACCTCGACATCCCAGCAAAAGAAATGCTGGAAGATGCTTTAAAAGCCTACGATGGCACGGCTATTGTCGTTTCCCACGATCGCTATTTCATCTCTCAAGTCGCCACTAAAATTGTCGAAATTCGGGACGGCGAACTACGGGTTTATCGCGGTGACTATCATTATTACTTAGACAAGATTGCTGAAGAAAAAGAAAAGGTAAAGTTAGAGGCGATCGCTGCAGAAAGAGCCGCCAAAGAGAGCGTCAAGCGGGATAAGCAAAAGCAAAAAGAAAAATCTAGAAAGGGTTAGGGATCAGTTCACAGGTGAGATTTCAAATAGTTTGAACCATTACTCGCCGTCATATTGCTCATGATTTCTAGCAGAACAGATCCTAGACGGAAAGTTGGAATGGTATTATTGCTGAGAAAATATTCGTTATCTCATGAGGACGATTCGCATGGCACAGGCGCAAGTTTCTCCAGTCGTGCTCGTGATTATGGATGGCTGGGGGCATAGCGAAGAAACCGAAGGGAATGCGATCGCTGCCGCTCATACCCCTGTTGTCGATAGCCTCTGGGCAGCCTATCCCCGAACCCTGATCCAAACTTCTGGTAAAAACGTGGGGCTACCCGAAGGACAAATGGGTAACTCTGAAGTGGGGCATCTTAACATTGGTGCAGGCAGAGTCGTGCCCCAAGAACTCGTGCGCATTAGCGATGCGGTCGAGGATGGCACACTTTTAAGTAATGCTGCTCTTCTGCGTATCTGTGCAGAGGTGCGCCAGCGGGAAGCAACGCTGCATCTGGTCGGTCTGTGTTCAGAAGGCGGCGTTCATTCTCATCTGAGTCACTTGTTTGGGCTGATCGATTTGGCGAAAGAGCAAGGGTTATCCCAAGTCTGTATTCACGCCATTACAGACGGACGAGATACTAAGCCCACCGATGGTTTGATCGCCATTGAAAAAATTCAGGACTATGTAACGAAAGTGGGAGTCGGTCAACTCTCCACTCTCAGCGGTCGTTATTACGCCATGGATCGGGATCATCGCTGGGAGCGGGTTCAGAAAGTTTACGATCTGATGACCCAAGAGGGCGCAGTGAGCGAACGATCGGTACTAGAGATTCTGCAAGCCTCTTATGCAGAGAAGGTGGGCGATGAATTTATTGTGCCAACCCGTGTCGCTCCTGGATCTATAAAGTCGGGAGATGGTGTGATTTTCTTTAACTTCCGCCCCGATCGCTCTCGACAACTCACCCAGGCTTTTGTCGATCCTCAGTTTAATGGCTTCGAGCGATCGCTAATATCACCTCTGTCGTTTGTTACCTTTACCCAGTACGTTGCTAACCTTCCCGTATCTGTTGCCTTTGAGCCACAGAACTTTAACAATATTCTGGGCGAGGTCATCTCTAAGGCAAAGCTGCGCCAGTTCCGCACTGCTGAGACTGAGAAGTATGCCCACGTCACCTACTTCTTTAATGGCGGACTCGAAGATGCTCTAGAAGGGGAAGATCGGGAATTAGTGCCTAGCCCAATGGTTGCCACCTACGACAGCACTCCAGCAATGTCAGCAGCAAAAGTAACGGCAGGGGCGATCGCCGCGATTCAGAAAGGGATCTACTCCCTCATCGTCATCAACTATGCCAACCCGGACATGGTGGGGCATACAGGCAACGTAGAGGCGACTATTAAAGCGGTTGAAACCGTCGATCGCTGTGTGGGAAAACTGCTAGAAAGCATCAGTCAGGCAGGTGGCACTGCCCTTCTGACTGCCGACCATGGCAACGCCGAGCAGATGTTTGATGAGCAAGGAAACCCTTGGACGGCACACACAACTAACCCAGTTCCGTTCATTTTGATAGAAGGCGAAGGACGAAAAATTCCTGGACATGGGACAGAGGTTTCTCTCCGCTCAGATGGGAACCTCGCAGATATTGCTCCCACAATTTTACAAATCTTGGGGTTAGCTCAGCCTATAGAAATGACTGGGAAATCTATGATCCAGCCCGTGGAGTTTGATGTGCGGGCAAATCGGTCTCCGGTTCGCGTTTCTTTGTAACCGTCTGTTATTGAATGGATGGACATAGAATAGTTAGACAAGGGCGATCGCTCTGGATTCATTTGGGTTGACCACTATGACATTGATCTCAGTTGTTGAAATTGTTTGGATTGTTTCTGCCTTAGGCTTAATTGTGCTAGTTCTACTGCATAGCCCCAAAGGAGACGGACTGGGCGGGTTAGGCGGACAAGCTCAACTCTTTACCAGCACCAAAAGTGCTGAAACCACGCTTAATCGTGTCACCTGGACATTGACCGCCCTGTTTATGGGGCTGACTGTTGTTTTGAGCGCAGGCTGGCTCAATCAATAGCGCTTGCCAACCCAAAGCTCCTGCTTTCTTCACCCAGAGAGCAGGGGCTTTGTTTAACGGTCGCGCTCACCTCACACAAATAACCTCTGTCGCTCAACCGATACTTTTGGATGTCCGAGGCAGCGCAGTTGTTAGCTTTGTGCTCTTCCCTTGGAATGGCTTCCCTACATTTTTGATGTGCCTGATTACAGATTGACTTAGAGTGTATGTTGTTTGTCGAAAGAGATTATGCCATAAATGAGAAGTCTAAGTATTGTTACTGAAATAACCCATGTCAGAACCCGTTACTCTTACTGTGGGCGCGATCGCCGCACTGGCATTCGCCAAATTTCTGGAATCCAGTGCTGGCGAAGCAGCTAAGAAACTTAACTCCATTTATTCTTAGAGGAAGATATAACGTTAAGCCAGAAGATAGCTGAGCTTGAAAAGAGGCTTACAGCACTAAAAGCCTCTATCAGATGTAATTAAACCTTTCCCCACGAGAAACAGCAGCAATGAAACTTCAGTTAAGTTCGATCGTAGCTCGATCTTCATCGTTAAGCCCATACCCACCATTTAGCAAGTAGGAAATTCACCCGATGCTCTCTCCAGGCTTTCACCAGAGACTGCAAGATTTAGAAGACCATATTGCTCAAGAACAAGAACTTCTCAGGGAATTTGAGGAGGTATTGAGCTACGAAACGAACCCTCGCCGCAAAGCCGGATATCGTCATGACATTGAGCGACAGCAGAAATCCGTTGCTAGCTACCGACAGGAATATAACGAACTCCAACAGCAACTGACAGGTCAACCCTCGGCTCGAATGCAGGAGATGGGAAATAAATTGCAGCAAATGGATGCGAAGTTGAACATTTTACTGAGCAGTCAGGTGTCTATTTATGAAAACCTCGCTCGAATGCGTCAAGACTTGTTGCTCCGCTATGACACAACGGAGCAAGCCACGATTGAAGCAGTGGCTCAGCATCTCGATCGAAATCAATTGCTGTTGACACAGAACCTTCTGGACGCACTGGAAGCGAACCAAGTACCAGAACAGCAGATGCAGCAGATGCTGGCAGTGCTAGAGGAGCGCGTCCCTGCTTTGCCTCCCAGTCAAGCTGCCGTTGCTGAAATTATTAAAGCCCCTGAATTAGATGCTAGGCACAAATTGAAGTTCACACTACCCCTTGTGCCTTTTCTAGTGGACTACGAAGGCGAGTTGGAGTTGGCAAGTGGCTTCAACATCAAGTCAGCCTGGGAGCAACTGCTGACTAAGTTACGGAGGAAGTGAGAAGTGAACCTGCACCAGTACCTCGAAGAACAACTGAAAGAAGATTTCAACCTGCTCAAAGAGTATGAGGAGAAGCTACGTTGTGCCACAGATCCACGGGAAAAGCGCAGGTGCAGTAATGAAATTCAAGAACTAAAACAACGAATCTCTGAGAGGGAAGCTGAAATCCAAGCACTGAAAAATGTTAATCTATCACCGCAAGCTTTGATTGAGCATTATCTACAGGCTGACTTAAGCGAACTAGAACCAGCAGACATCCGAAAAATCGAGCAAGCCCTGCAATCTAATACTTTGGATGCAAGTACGATCGCTCAGGGATTCATTCTTTTAAAAAAAGAGAAGGGTCTCGATCTTGTTATCAACCAGTTGAACTGGATTCTTGAACTGGCTTACATTTTTGATGGTGCCAAGCCTCGCTACTTTTTACCTGCATCCAAACCAACGGGACGATTCGCTTCAACAGCTTGGATAGAAACTCTGTTAAAACAAGGTTTACCTGGGGATTCTTCTTGTAGTATTGCATTGACTCTGGGAGCCTTCGGTGTTTTTATTCCTGAAATGATTCCACCTCTACGATTCCTGTTCATCAATTCAAAGTATCCGATTGAGAGCAGAGATGCAGCATTAGTCTATTTAAGCCTAATGGGTTCGTCAGAAGTTACATCAATGCTCATCCAGGCAGCAGATACCCCCGAAAGTGAAGATGATTATCTTTACAGCCGAGGGCTATTTGGTTTGTTGCTAATTGATAATGTTAACGTGCTTGCAGAGCAGCTTCGTAAGGCGTTGCCATATGCAGACTTAAATTCCTATGCTTTTGGACTTGCAGGTAGCCGTGATCCTCAGGGTCGAGTTTTATTGGAAACGATGAAGAACCATTCCAACGAGCGGGTTCGTACTGCAATAGCAAATTCACTCAACAGCCGTTGGATATCAGCTCCTAGAAATGCTAGTTCAATTGTCGCTGTTGAGGCACAAGACTTACTTGCTAAACATCAGATTCATCAAATTCAATCTGCTCTCAATCTGATGGAATCATCCTACGTTGATGAGTGGAAACTTTGTTTCCTAACGTCCAACCAACACTTAGTGCTAGAAGATATTCTCATAAAAGCTCTTTCCTTTGAAGATCAAATAGCTCAGCGTAAAGCTATCAAGGCGCTATGTTGGCTCATGGGTACAACTATTCAAGAATGGAACAGTAGTTCAGAGTCGATTGTAGGTAAACGCCCTCCACTCTGGCGTAGACAATTGTCTTCTGAAAAGATTCAAGAAATAGAAAAGTTCTTACGGGGACAGAGCCTTGATCCGAAGACTCTGGCGGAAGGCTGCTTGCTCCTGACAAAAGAGCAGGGTATCAATCCAGTGTATAGCCAAGCAGATTGGATATATGAGATTGCTGTTATTGCAGATGGTGCTAAACCCCGACGACATTTAATCACTCCAAAACCGACTGGTCGATTAGCTTCTGTCGATTGGATGAAAAAGTTTTTAGTCAATGAATTCCCGCAAGAATGGTCGTGTTGGATCGCACAAACATTAGGAGCACTCGGAGTTTTTGTCCCAGAGATGATCCGTCCTCTTACGTTTCTATTTACCAACCCAAAATATACAGAAGCGGATCGGGATGAAGCGTTAATCTACTTGGCAATGCTTGATATTCCCCAAGCAGCACCAGTTATAGTTCTGGCTGCTGATCTTATCTTGAGAAATAATAATTCCCAAGATGAGTATTATCCTGGGCGAGGGCTTTTAGGATTATTACTACTTGATGATATTAATATTCTCGCTGAACAGATGCTCAAAAACCCCCCGGATACTTATATGGTTCCCTATGCCTACGGACTCGCAGGTAGCCGTAATCTACAGGGTCGAGTTCTGTTGGAACAGATGAGAAACAATTCAAATGAGCGAACTCGCGCTGCAATAACAAACGCACTTAACCGACCCTGGATAATAGCTAATTCAACAGAGGTAGCTTCTTCTCCTCAAGATCCTTCTCCTAAAACCTTTTTTGGTCAATTTACAGACAAAGCCATAAAAGTGGTTATCCTAGCTCAGGAAGAATCGCGACGTTTAAAGCATAATTTTGTAGGCTCTGAGCAGATTCTGCTAGGTTTAGTTGGAGAAGGCACAGGTATTGCTGCCGCAACGTTGAAATTGAACAAAGTCAATCTCAAAAATACACGAATTGAAGTTGAGAAGATAATTGGACGTGGATCTGATAATGTTGCAGCGGAAATCCCATTCACACCAAGAGCTAAGCGTCTACTGGAGCTATCGAAAATAGAAGCTGATCAACTTGGGCATAACTATGTTGGCACTGAACATTTACTCTTAGGGCTTATCAGAGGAGGTGACGGAGTTGCAGTGCAAGTCCTCAAAAAGCTAGGTGTGAATCTACAAAGACTAAGAAATTTAGTTTTACAGGCGATCGCTTCATAGCTCAAACAAGATTGCTATTAACGGACTATTCCAAAACCCACATTCCATAGTTTCCAAGAATTCAATAAAAATCTTCGCAAGGCAATCGAATTAGTCCTTGCTACTGCTTGAAGTTGCTGATTGTTGCAACTAGGTGTCCTTCTTTGCATCTTTATAACCTTCTTTGGCAGTCCTAAGAATGGTTTGAACAGACTGTTTATCCTTCATAATTTCATCAACTGCTGTTTTTAAATCTTCTTCGTTAACTTGCCCTGAGTTTTTCGTACTCAGCAATTTTGAGATTGCTTTCATGTAAATAATTCCTGATGCCAATGTAACTCCATAAATAGTTGCACCCATTACAGCAGCACCCCCAACTGAACCGAGTCCAGGTACAAACTTGATTACACTCCCAACTACCATAGTTGCTACAGCAGCACCCCCCAGATTAGTCACAACGCCAGTCGCAAGACTTTTGATAAGATTTTCAGCAAATGGTAATTCAAGTTCCCTATTAATACGTACGTACATTGTCCAGATGTTAGCTGCTGCTGCTGCCATATCTGCACCAGGCACTGGGATAAAGGCACTTCCAACAGCAATTCCCGCGTGCAACTTGACAATCCCAGCTAATTTTCCTGGAAGACTTTCATCAGCTGTTCGATTCAATGCTTTCGCTACTTCAGCAGCTACTTGAAATAATTGACTCTGGTTATTCATAGATTTACTCTCCGTTTGTTTTTTCTGTGCAACCATCTCTAACTTGAAAGCATTCCCTACAGTTGTAGTTAGCTCTAGTAAATCATCAACCCCCCAAGCATCGATCGTAGTACCGTCAGGTAGTCCTAAGGATTTGGCTAGGACTGGAATTACCGGTACGTTTTCTGGTACGTTAGCTTGAATAAATTCAACATATTGCTCATAGTCACCATAAGACTGGGTAACCGTTACAATGCAAGGAATAGCTAAATCCCTGCAAAGATTGACGAACGTTTGTTGCACCTTCTGCCATCTGGACGATTGGGCGCTTACGCAAAGCCAAACACAGTGAAGCTTTTTGCTGATGTCTATATCTTTTGAACGCTCGTTTATAAATTGATTAACTGCTTCAACGGTCTCTTGGAAAGTCTCAATCTCAAAGCCTTTTGTATCAAAAAGCTGTAGCTGACTCCTAGGCACTTTGTACGAAAAGATTTCCTGTGTGACGGGATTACCAACGCCAGTCATTGATATATTGAAATTGAATACTGCATTAATTAAGGTACTTTTGCCTTCCCCAGTATTTCCAATAATAATCACATTAATGGTGTCATCCGTTGAGTTAAAGGTCATCACTTTTGCCTTCTAATCGATTCTTCTATTAGTGTTGTTGCACCTGACACAATCTGATGTTGATGAGTTGACAGGGCTGATGAGATCGCGTCGATAATTGAACCTGCTGTCGGAGATGTACCCACTCGAACCATTTCACCCACGGTGGCAATATATGCGGTGCCAAATATTTTAACGACTGTTCCCGCAATAGTGCCGCCAACCAGTGTCGATATGATCTGACCGACAAAAGGAATGAACTTCATCGTTTCAGTAAAAATTAACTTCCCTCCCACTGTCGCCATGACAATTCCCAGAGTGCCTTTTGCAACAGCCATTTGCCCTTGTTTCCCAAGATTAATTCCTAGCGCCCTATTGATCTGATGAATCATGTTCATTTCAAGCGGAATTAACAATGCGGCATGACCACCCGGAACAAAAGCAGCAGGGAAAGATAGACTAACTGCTCCAAGTGCGGTCACATTGACCACTTTAGTCGCAGTTTCTAGTTTCCGGTTAAAATCAGCAACCTGGGAAAACTTCAGTGCCGATTGACACGCAGTAGGGATTAGATTGAGGGTTGCATCCAGTAGTTGAACCAACCCAAAAGGTGCTACACGGAGTTTGCCAAAATACATTTCTTTCGCCAACGCTGGAATAATGCTATCCGCTTCAGGCAAAGAGTCACTAATAACTTTCAAGAAAGCCTTAGAGGAATCGTCTTTCAAGTAAGACTTTGTAATGACCACAATAACGGGGATCTGAAGTTCAGAGCAAAGGCGAACTAGGTCAATGTGTACCTGTTGTAACCGCCGTGATGTTGCTGCGATACAAAGCCAGACTATGTGAATATGCTGCTTGCTGTCCTTCTGCTTTCGGCAAGATTCAATTAATTCCTTTACTGCACCAACCGTTCGCTCTGAATCTAGAACTTCAAAGCCTTCGGTATCAAATAGAGTAAGAGGCTTGTCTCGATATTCATAACACTGAATTCCTTTCGTTACAGGAAAGCCAGTACCTGTCGCTGCTAGTTCAACGCCGAGCATCGCATTAGCTAAGGTGCTTTTACCATCTCCGCTGTTTCCTGCAAGCAGAATATTAACAGGAGAATCGAAACCCAGAGCCTCATTGTTTACAAGATTGTCAACTTCATGAAGTTCTTCGCTATCTAGCGTGAGATCGGGTGGTACTGCCCAAGGATCGTTTTGGTCTTCACTTCCCATTAGTTATCTCTTAACCAACTAATTGAATCGTTCCAACGATCATAAACGAGTTTTTTTCCTGTCAAGATATGCTCTGAATTGCCACAGCCCTCACCGAGCGATCGAAGGCTAACGTTGCTGCTCAGTGGCTGTCAGTAATTTCAGTAATTTTTGCATCCACACCAGAAACTTGATTCAGTCCGCTGTAACAGCGTTGTTGTGCTGCCGCAACTGCTCCTGCTCAGTACACCTCGTCATGGCTACCAATATCTACAAGCACAGCTTTTTCATTTTCCGTGAAGTAAAACAATACTCTCTCATCATAAGCGACGCTAAAGCTCCAAAATTCCTTGAGCTTGCCCGACAGTTTATGCGTTTTCAAGCTTGGATCAAATGGATCTACAGTGAACTGTTCCAACTTTTGCCAAAACCTTGCTTCTGAATCTACATTGCCTTTGAAACGTTTTCTGAACGCACGTTTGAACGACGAGCTGAAACTGACTTCCACAATCATTCCTTTATCAATTGTTTTAATTCATTGATATTGGAGGAAAACTTCAGTTCACCTTCCTGCTGTTCAACTTGGGCTGCCTTGAAGTTAGTATATATCTCGTCACGGCGCTCCTCGCGGAGGTATTGTTGCAATAACAGTTGAATCTCACGCTTTTCATCTGTAGAAAGACTTTTGACCACCTCGACCACATCACTAAAAGTCATCAGTTTCAAAACCCCATCGTGCTGATTCACTCAATCTAACACGCTGCTTGGCTCTTGAGGTTACAAGCTATACCCCGTTTCACTTTAGGCTGTTTCTAGATTTCTGAACGCCTGCTGGGATAGAACTAAAGCCCAGATTTTGGTACGCTGGGCATTTTTATCCTACGAGATAGGCTTCAAATTATGTCCCAACTGAGAATTCAGGAAGCACAACTATTGGTTTAGCGATTCTAATCTAGCTACTCATGATGGACTCAGTTATTGACCGAGCACCTCGCTCAATTGTCTTAAATTAAGCCCACCTAATGAATCTCCTTAAACAGTTCTCTTGAGAAGCAAAGCGAAACGCACTGCTGCTAAAGTTTGAAGTAGTGCGCTTTTCTCTAAACTCCTACAGAACTTTATCAAGGACTGAGAATTGCTATAGACAACGCCATAGACAGGCTTTGCTCAATCAGATTTTCTTAATCTTAATCAGATTTGAATGGTTTGAGGTGCCCATCATTATTTACCGTTAATGTTGAGTAGCTCAGCGATCGCCCGATGCTCGTCGGGCAAGCTGGCAGGCATATCATGCCGCGTGTCGGTAATTAACCAGTCTAGCGCTGCTGCCTGAACATCGATCGCCACACCCGTCTTATCGACACAGTACCGACCAAACACTAGCTTATCCACCAACCGTACGCCTTCACCTAAGCGAGAGTATTGAAAGATAACGCTATTATCAACCGTTGCATTGCGGCAAATATGACAATTCGGTCCAACCATGGCAGGGCCAATAATGGTTGCTCCATCCTCAATTTGGGTCATACCGCCAATGTAAACGGGGCCCTCCACATGAACCTTGTCCCAATTGACTGCAACATTGAGTCCAGTATAAATTCCGGGAGCCACTTCATGCCCTGGGATCTGGACATTCTTCACCTTGCCTCTTAGCACATCCCGGATTGCCTGCCAATAATCAGGCACCTTACCAATGTCTACCCACTCAAAGTCCATGGATATTCCATAAAACGGAGCACCCTTCTCAACCAATTGAGGAAATAACTCACCGCCAATATCAAACGCTACGCCCGAAGGAATGTAGTCAAAAATTTCAGGTTCAAAAATGTAAATCCCAGTGTTGATGTCAGTGCTGAGAGCGTCTTCTACAGCAGGCTTTTCTTGAAAGGCTTTGATTCTTCCCGTTTCGTCGGTGACCACAACCCCGTAGCTGGAAACTTCTTCTTGAGGTACAGTTTTCATGACGACTGTGGCGATCGCCCCCTTCTCACGGTGCTGACGAACAGCTTCGGTCAAATTTAAATCAATTAAGGCATCGCCGCAAAGTACCACAAACGTATCATCAAAAAATGGTGAAAAGTCCTGAATCCGCCGCATTCCGCCCGCCGAACCAACAGCTTCACCGACCAGTTCGCCATCAACGATGCGCCCTTCAAAGGAATAGGCAATTTGTACGCCAAAGCGCTGACCATCACAAAAATAGCTCTCAATTTCGTTGGCGAGGTGGCTTACATTCACCATAATCTCATCGAAATTGTGCTGCCTGAGCAGTTCGACCAAGAATTCCATTACAGGCTTCTGCAAGATGGGAATCATAGGTTTGGGAATAGTATAGGTAATAGGACGAACGCGCGTACCTTTACCAGCGGCCAGAATCATGGCTTTCATAAGTTTCCTAACCTTTCCCTTGATACATCTATATAAGCTAAAACCAGCAATTTGACGGATTGAAATGCTAACAGACTTTGCTCTAGCGTTTCACAATACTTAAAAAATGCCAAAGGCAATGGAACAATTTTGCAGAGTTTGTTAGCAAAACGCAAGCAATAGTGGGCGATCGCCACTTAAAAAACGAAGTAGACACTCAATAATATGCCTACTGGGATACTATCGCCAAGCTTTACCCCTGACCTTTACAGCGCTTTTTTAATTCTCTGACTCTTCCCTTTAAGATCCTGAGCAGGTGAGAGTGACAGCTTAGTGGATAGCCTTTGCCCAAAGTCAATGGTTTCCTCAGCGTTCGTTAGTCAGAAAGGACAAAAGCTGCTGATTGAATAGACTCAACAGAAGCGGAGTGATCGACCAAACTTCGCACTTTAAGGTCTTGATAAAACTCTTCCTGCGCTAGCTCTACCTTAGACTGAGCAGATAGGAATAGCAACGCCCAAAATACGCCAACCCGATCGTGGGTAGAGGCGTGAGAAGCCGGTTGCGGAGAGGTAGCAGTTTGAGAACTAGAAACTTGAGAACTAGAAACAGGTTGTGGCTGAGCCGGATGTCCTTCGACTTCTTCATACTGAGGAGAACCTACCCATAGATTTAAAAGGAGGTCGAAGTCACACCATTGGTCTTCGAGGTGGATGGCTTGCCAGTTTTTGTCCAGGAACTTGGCAAGGGCTGCCGCGACCTCTGAAAGGTTTTCTTGGTGGGCAAGTTGGGCGATCGCGCGAATGGCTTGGCTGCGCGACTGAGGACGAGGACGACGAATGCTGGCTCGCTGCGGTTTAGGGTCAGCCACTGCCGCAGCCATTAAATTCAACTGGGCAATCAATTCTTGCAGCGTTACCCGCCGATTAGGTGCAGGTGGAGCAGTCGCTCGCCGTCGAATGCGTCGCTCTAGATGCAACGGCAAAGGGGCAATGAAGTCCTCGGCTTCTAACGATTCCTCAGGTTCTTCCTCAATTTCGCTGCGGGCTAAGGTGTCAGCTTTGAGCAACAGCAGGATAGAGGTGTACAAGAATGCCTGCCCCGACTGCAATAAATCTGCCTCATAGGGGGCACGTCCAGCCTCAGAGGATGACACTTCTAGAGTCGGTTGCAGCTTACTTAAGAAGCGATCGATGACCTCGACCACCTGAACATCCCAGGGGTCTATTTCTCCTCGCTCGGCAAGGTCAATCAGAAGAGCGATCGCATTTTGGGCTAAAGAAAGCGTCATGAGCAGCAGCAGAAGTTAACTGATACTAGCGCGAACCCATCCAACTGATACCTGTAAGCCCAGAATTACTGGAAAACCCGTAAAGATTTAGACAGCAACGAGAGTCCTACAGCCGATGAACCATTGCTTGCAGGCGCTCTAACGGATATTCTGCCATAAACGCTTCCCAAGGTCGGGATTGACCTCCCGCATTGTATACATACAACGTCCCAGAGATCGTTCGGCTAGAAGTGATTAAATCCAGGGCTCGTGCCAGGTTCATACATTGCGTTAGTTCGTTGGGAGTGATCATTGTTGAGGGGAATGCATGGTAAAGTGGTTCTAAGTCAAACAGACGTAAGCCTCAATCTTATTGCGAAGAGCCTCTTGTAGAACAGATTGAAGCAGACTAAGCACCCTTAACTTTAACGTAACCAAATCCTGGCATGTTTGTCACCTGTACCGTCTGAACCAGTCATAACAGCAACACTTCTTAAAGAAACGCTCTTAGTTCTTCACGCCTGTCGTCGCAATTCCTTGAATAAACTGGCGCTGACTAAGCAAAAACAAAAGCACCATCGGCAGAGTTGTAATAACTACCGCAGCCATCAGCATTGACCAATCATTGGTAAACTGCTCCTGAAATTCTGCCAGCGCCAATTGCACCGTGCGGAGTTCTGGGCGGGTTGTAAAAACGAGAGGCTTAAACAGGTCGTTCCATTCCCCGATAAACGTAAATAGGAAAAGGGTGAGAAGAGCGGGACGAGCCAGGGGCAGCATAATTTCCCAGAGAATCTGCCAGCGTGTGGCTCCATCCAATGCTGCGGCTTCTTCTAGCTCTACCGGAATAGTCTGAAAATACTGCTGTAGTAAAAAAATTCCAAACGCGTTCGCTGCGGTCGGTAAGATCAATGCCCCGTAGGTATTAATCAGATGCCCCCACTTCAGCACCAAGAATATGGGAACGACCAAAATCTGAAATGGAATAATCAGCGTGGCTAATAAAATCAGCAGAACGCTCTGCCGTCCCCAGAACTTAAATCGGGCGAGGGCATAGCCAGCCAGTGCAGAAGTGAGAATTTGGCAAGCCGTTACGGCTAACGCTACAACTGTGGAGTTAGCAAATGCTAGTAAAAATTTTCCTCGCTGCCAAGCCGCCTGATAACTTGCCCAAGTCCAGCCAGACCCGTTTTCAGCAGGAGTCAGAGAAGTTACCAAGACGATCGCCAACGGCAGCAGCACTAGAATTGCGCCCAGTAGCAATAGGAACAGACTAAACCAGGAGAAGAGGGAATTGAGGCGCTCTTGCCGATTATGCCAGACTTTTTCTGGAGAGTTGAGGGTCATAGACGGCTATGCTCTGAGCTATTGGGCTGATTACTTATGGAACAAATCAAAGTCTAAGCCGATTCTTATGGGTACTAACTTGTAAAGAAGCCTTTGAAACCGTTAGGGTGTAGTAGAGGAAGAGTGGAGTACAATGCCCCGAGCTTCATCACATTATTTTTAGACCGACAAAAATCGGCACACTTTTAAACTAGGAGATGACTGAATTTATGCAGCAGCTTGAAATCGGCTCAGATATTGATTTTCAAAGCGAACGTTATAAAGACGCTTACAGCCGGATTAACGCAATTGTAATTGAGGGTGAGCAAGAAGCTCATGAAAACTATCAAAAACTTGCTGAGCTAATCCCTGGTACTCAGGATGAGCTGCTAAATTTGTCTAAGATGGAAAGCCGACACAAGAAAGGATTTCAGGCTTGTGCCAAAAATCTAAAGGTGACTCCAGATATGGACTTTGGGCACGAGTTCTTTTTGACTTTACACCAAAACTTTCAGGATGCCGCTGCCGAGAACCGTATTGTTACCTGTTTGTTGATTCAGTCTTTAATCATTGAATGTTTTGCAATTTCTGCTTACAACATCTACATTCCCGTGGCAGATGATTTTGCTCGCAAAATTACTGAAGGGGTTGTGAAGGAAGAGTATATGCACCTCAATTTTGGTGAGGAGTGGTTGAAGGCTAATTTCGAGGCATCTAAGGAAGAACTAGAAGAAGCCAATCGCCAAAACCTGCCCATTGTCTGGAAGATGCTCAATGAAGTTGCCGCTGATGCACAGGTTTTGGGCATGGAGAAAGAGGCGTTGATTGAAGACTTTATGATTAGCTATGGCGAGGCATTAAGTAATATCGGTTTCAACATGCGTGACATTATCCGGATGTCTGCTTATGGGTTGACAGGCGTATAGGCTAAGTCTTCTCAAGGCTTAAGCATTAACGCTATAGAAGACGGTCAACATAATGCCGACCGTCTTCTATAGCTTTTTGGATTAATTTTTTGAAATATTAGGTTTTGCGATCGCCGTTTTTCTGCCAAGCCTCAGTCATCCGTCCCCAGTTCACCTTAAATTCTTCCAACCCTATTTTGCTTCCTAGGCTATCCTCTTCCCACGAAGCCGACAGTACACCATAGGTCAACCCCACCACACCAAGCCCAAACCAGCCCAAGCTGACCAATAAAACAGCATAGGTTGGTAGCGGAAAAATGTCCTGGCTAACCACCCAATAGCTAATACCAAACGTAGACATTCCCAACGCTGAAGGAATGCCACTAAAAAGAGCCATTCGCTGAAGCATTCGGCGACTCACCACCTCAGGGATGCCACTATCTGCTTGGGTAGCTCGGCTCACCCTGGTACGGGAATTCGAGGCAGATTTTGTCACAACTGGCTTAGTCACAGATTTTTTTGAATCTACAGACTTACGGCTGACCGGCTCAAACGGCATCGGCTGACGGATAGAGTCGTCTGATGTCTTTTTGGGAGACTCGTCAGGAGAGGTAGGAGGCATTTCTAACCTAGCCCCGAATACCCAACCGGGCAATGATTTGGCGGTAGTGGTCTTGATCTTTCTTCATGATGTACGTTAACAGACGTTTGCGCTGACCAATCATTTTGAGGAGACCCCGACGAGAAGCATGGTCTTTTTTGTTAGTTTTGAGGTGAGCGCTAAGTTTGATAATGCGATCGGTCAACATGGCAACCTGAACCTCAGAAGATCCAGTGTCGGTTTCGTGAACTTGGTATTCACCAATAATTTCCTGTTTACGGGCTTGCAGCAATGGCATGGGCGTAATAATTTCCTAGATTCTAATCTTCGCAGTTAATAATAATATCACAGCCTACCCTTAGACAGGTAGGGCAGAAAGAGTTTTCTGGGTCACGGTTTTCTGGGTCACAGTTCTCTGGGTCACAAAGCAAATTGCTTTTCTGGGGCAATAATGTCTACATCCTGATGGAAGTCTGTTATGCGATCGCCCACCCGAGGCATTGTCACTGGCGCAATCTTTTTTACACTCACTCTCATTTTTGCAGTGACGGGCTACATCCTGCTAGGCTGCGCGCCGTTAGATGCATTCTACATGGTGGTCATTACCATATTTGGGGTTGGCTATGGTGAGATCTGCCCTATTTCTCCGTTCCAGAGATCTTTTACGATGCTGGTGATTATTGCAGGCGTTGTCTCATCGGCATTTATCGTGGGAGGAATTGTTCAAATGGTAACTGAAGGCGAAATTCATCGGGCGTTAGATAGCCGCAGAAAGACGAAAGATATTGAAAGCCTTGAAGGACATACGATTGTCTGTGGTTTTGGGCGAATCGGTCTGATTTTGGCTCGGAAGCTGACCGAAGAGAAAGAACCCTTTGTGATTCTGGACAATAACGCCGATCGCATTGCCGCTGCCGAAGAGATGGGGTTTCGGGTCTACCAAGGGAACGCCACTGATGAAGAAGCTTTGCAAGCCGTGGGCATTGAACGGGCACGAGTCTTAGCAACAGTGCTTCCTGATGATGCGACCAATGTCTTTATTACCCTCACTGGGCGGGGCTTGAATCCTCATCTCATGATCGTGGCACGTGGAGAACTGCCCTCAACAGAGAAAAAACTGCGGTTGGCAGGAGCCGATCATGTTGTGTCTCCTGCTAGCATCAGCGGGCAGCGGATGGCAAACTTGATTACTCATCCCAACATGGTAGAGTTCTTAGACCAAAGCGATGAGCGTGCCCGTCTCAATGAACTTTTGGCTCAAATCGATGTGCAGGTGGATGAACTCACGATTCCAAACCACTCGCCCTTGGTAGGCAGAACAATTGGAGATCTAGAAGTGCGCGGAAAAGGAACCTTTATCGTAGTGGCGCTACGGCGACAAGATGGCGAAATGATCACTCATCCTGGCTATGCAACTCTCTTGAGAAGTGGCGATACGGTGATTGTGTTAGGACACCACGGTGATCTGCCCCAGTTTACGCAAATGTTTCAGATCAAAAATCAGCGTTGGTATCGGGGAACAAAGATTTAACCTATTAAGAGATCTCAATAACCTGCTTGTTGAAGTCGCAGCATGAGTGCCGATCGATGACTGTAGTCATCTCGTATTTTTTTAATTCGGGCAACAAACTGAGGCAATGTTTCTTGCTGTTCTGCTAAGTCTCGCAAGTCAATTAAATATTCGATCGCCTGGTCATAAGCTTTGGTTTGCTTCAGTTCAATTAATCGAAAAACTTCTTGCCACATAAGGTTCTCTTTAGGCGCAAGGACTTCTAGTTGTGCCATTCGAGCCTGGCGGGCAATTTGTTGTTCGCGGGTTTTACGGTTTTTTTCTTGAGTCAGAGCGATCGCCATTAAGTCGGCAAGCGATCGCCTGGGCTGATCAGAGGGCGCGATGGAGCGAGTTAGCTGATTCACCTGGCGTAATCTTTGAATCAACTGACTTGCCACATGAGACTCGCCCCGCGCCAACCGAATCAAAAAGCTGTTGCGCTCAGCTTCAGGTAAAGCAGCCACCCAGGTTTCAATGGGTTCAGATTCTTCTTCTTCAAAAGGACTGTTTTCAGCGGCGGCGCTCAGGAGATCTTCATCTAACCCAAACAGATCGACAAAAGAACTGAGAGCAGAAGAGAGATTGCCTAAGTTAGGCGGAACAGGAGGCTCAATGAAATCTTCATCCTCCTCTGAGTCAACCTGGATGGCAATCAACCAAGCTAAATACAGCATCCGCAGATCGCCTCGCAGCAAATCATCGCGCAGCGGCACCAGCTTTGTCAGCCAATCTTCTTCCCGAATCCAGCCTAAGCCTTCTTCTTCAGTAATTTTGAGGTTAAGAAGGATGTGCTCAGAGGTCGTAGAAATAGTGAGAGAATGGGGAACACAATAGGGAGCAAAAAGTAGAGGATTGAGGAGCGCTCGTGGAAATCGAAAGATCACCTGTTGTATTCCAAAGCTTGCCTGATACAACATGGCATCAAAGCACCGCTCCACCAATTGTTGAGGATCAATCTTAAAATCACCAAAGCTATAAACAAACGTTGCCTTATTAGAAGTTAGCTCAACGCGGCTAGACAAGCTCCTTACATAAGACAACTCATCTTTCGTTAGAGGTCGATCTAATGCTTGGAATTCGTAGTGCTGATACTCACTCATTGCATTCGTCCTATTTATCATTTGACGACAATTTGGATATCACCGTCATTACATAGGACTCTAGCGAAAAACGAGTCAATACGCACGATCTTTGTACATTTCAATCAATTTTGTGCTAAGAGCAGTGGCTGAAGATTTTAAGAGCTGTATCGTTCCTCTGCCCAAGGGTCACCTCGATGGTGATAGCCATTGCGCTCCCAAAAGCCTAATTCCTGATGACTGAGAAACTCCAGTCCATTGATCCATTTAGCGCTTTTCCAGGCATAGATATGGGGAACGACTGAGCGCATAGGGCCACCATGCTCAACAGGCAACGGCTCACCCATTAAGGTATGGGCAAAGAAATTTTCTTCTCGGACAAAATCGTCCATAGAGATGTTAGTGGTATAGCCGCCATAGCAATGCTCCATGACATGTACGGCTTCAGGAGCAACCTCAATATGTTGCATGAAATCAGTAATTTTTACACCTGTCCACTGCACATCTAGTTTTGACCAAGTCGTAACACAGTGAAAATCTGCTGTGAAGTCATGCTGGGGCATTGCCATAAAATCTGCCCAGGTGAAAGTTTTGGGCGTAGCCAACCCCCAGACCTTAAGCTCCCAGTTTTCAGGAGTAATGTTGGGAGTTTCACCATAAGTCAGGACTGGAAAGCCCTTCGCTAAGTGTTGCCCCGCGGGAACTCGCGCTTGTTGATCTGGGGTAGGTTTTTGGAAAAACTTGCCTAGCATGAGCCTTCCTTACGGTGTAGAGATTAAGGTGTGGAGATCAACGTCAGACCAAAAGCAAATCCGGCATTAGGTTGAGACTTTCTAGGGTCTATTCTAAATGCCGGATTGAGAGCAGTGAAGCGCTAAAGGCAGTTGCCTACTCTTCTTCTTCTTCCTGCTGAGGATAAATGAAACTTGTAGAGCGGTTGGTCAGAACAGATTTGCCGAGGGAAAGTGCTTTTTGGGCAGCGACCGCAGCCTTTTTCTTCCAGTTTGCTTTACGCTGATCGCGCTTGGAGCTTGAGGTTTTCTTCTTAGGAACAGCCATGAGCGGAGATACCGACTTTTTACAACCTTTCTATAATAACGGTTGAGTTCATAATCTGTCTCAATCTTTATGAATTTGCTGCTTTGCCCGATCGCAAGAAACGGGTCGCTTTAGCGGAGCGCTATCCGTAAAGTAAGGAAGCGCAAGACGTGAGAGGATGGAGATCATGGGCACTTTGAACCGTATAGAGAACAGCGAAGACTATAGCCGGGTGGCACGGGCGATCGCCTTCATTCAGCAAAACCACTTAGTCCAGCCTAATCTGACAACTGTGGCACAACATATTGGACTGAGCGACTCTCATTTTCAGCGGTTATTTACTCAGTGGGCGGGTATCAGCCCCAAGCGATTTTTACAATATCTCAATATTGAGTATGCCAAGTCAAAAATTTCCCAGAGTAGAAGTCTTTTGGATCTCACATTAGACCTGGGACTGTCCAGTTCAGGACGACTGCACGATTTATTTGTAAATTTGGAAGCAATGTCGCCAGGAGAATTTAAAGCAGGCGGGACAGGCTTGCAAATTCGCTATGGCATTCATGATACTCCGTTTGGCAAAGCGCTCATTGCCAGTACGCTTCGAGGAATTTGTCACCTTCAATTTGATGGGGATGAGCAAGCACTGCGATTGGAATGGGCAAATGCTGACATTGTTCTTGATCCCCAAACGACTCAGCCCCTCTGTGATTTGATTTTCAATCCAGGTAGCTATAACGAGCGGCTAACGGTCTGGGTGAAAGGCACTAATTTTCAGGTACAAGTCTGGCGGGCACTGCTGACTATCCCCTTCGGTGAGATGAGTACTTACCAGAGGCTTGCTGAACAGATAGGTCGTCCGACAGCAGCGAGAGCCGTGGGCAATGCAGTGGGTAAAAATTTTATTGGCTACCTGATCCCATGCCATCGCGTGATTCGGGAGTCGGGAGAGTTAGGCGGCTACCGTTGGGGCTTGGAGCGCAAGACTGCAATTTTGGGCTGGGAAGCAAGCCGGATGGGCGATCGCTAATAGTTGTTCAAAATTTTAAGGCAAAACATGGAAGTCATTCTAGCTAGATCTGATCATCTCGAAGAAGTTGCAAAATTGTTTGATCAGTATCGTGTTTTTTACCAGCAACGCTCAGACCTTGAAGCCGCTCGGCAGTTTCTTGAACAGCGGTTTGAGAGCCAGGACTCTATCTTGCTCTTGGCACGTGAAGCTGAGCAAACAGTCGGATTTACTCAGCTTTATCCCAGTTTTTCATCGATATCAATGCAGCGAGTCTGGATTTTGAACGATTTATTTGTGGCTGAGTCGCATCGTGGACAAGGGATCGCCAAATTGCTGATGGGGAGAGCAGAAAAGTATGCACGACAGACAGATGCAGTCCGAATCATTTTGGCAACGCAAATCTCTAATGCGGCAGCCCAGACACTTTACGAGTCGCTTGGCTACATCAAGGATGAGATGTTTTATCACTATGCGCTGCGGCTAGGTAAGCTTTAATCTCCAGCCTGCCGCTATCGCATATTCTGCTTGCGCTCTGCCTTGGCATCTCGCGTACTAGCAGCAGCTAGCTCTGCATCTAAAATCGTTTGTCCGGTGGCTGCTAAATACACATCGTCTAGGCTTGGACGCGATTGAGAAATCCCAAAGGTCGGAAGGCTAGCTTCTTTCAGTGCTTGCTGAATGTTCATTAACGCTTCGCTTTGGGAAGTGACCACTAAATTAAGGGAATTGCCTTGGGCACTGTTGATAATGACCTCTTGAACGAAAGGGAGAGATTGCAGCATTGATTTAACAGTTTCGGCTTCTTCAAGAGAGGTGAACTCTCGGACTCGCAGCGTAACGCGATCGCCTCCAATCTGATCTTTCAAGGCTGAAGGCGTACCGGATGCAATTACCAGACCGCGATCGATAATGGCGACGCGATCGGCTAAAGCATCAACTTCTTCTAAGTAATGGCTAGTTAGCACGACGGTTGTACCCTGAGTACGAAGCTGCCGTAAAAAATCCCAAACTGCGACTCGGCTCTCAATATCCAAGCCCACCGTTGGCTCATCTAGCACCAGCACATCCGGTTTGTGAAGCAGACCTGCCGCCAAGTCGAGGCGCTTTTTAAGTCCGCCAGAGTAAGTTCCAGTCTTTAGATCTGCCCAATCTTCTAGACCTAGGAGGGCGATCGACTGATTAATTTGTTCTTGGGCAGTTGAGCGGGGAAGATGATAGAGAGCCGCTTGCAACTGAAGGAGTTCGCGTCCAGTCAATACTTTGTCTAGAGCGACTTCCTGCGCCACATAGCCCAATCGCTGACGGGCGAGTTTAGGCTGGTCTAGAACAGAAATTCCAGAAACCTCAAGTTTGCCCGCATCGGGGGTTGCGAGGGTGCAAAGGCAACGGAGCGTTGTGGTTTTACCTGCACCATTGGGCCCTAGCAGCCCAAAGATTTCACCTGGCTCAACTCGAATCGAGACATCTTTAACAGCTTCGACAGCGCCGTAGCGCTTCTGGAGTTTTTCGATTAAGACGGCAGGAGGCATCACACTTTCCATATTCAACAGAATTCTCCTCTATTTTAGAGGTAGATTGCTGAGTATCCAGGTGAGATTCTCTGTCAGCGTAGTGGCGAAGAAGGCAGTCAGTTGGTGCGTAACAGGCAAGCTATCGATCGCCATTCCCGCAGAGAGCAGCATCATATATAGCAGAGAGTACTTAAATAGCGATCGGGCTAAACCTTGATCTTCAGGCGTTTGCAAGAGCATCCAAGCTTTGTTGATAAAGATACCGTTTAGCAAAAGGGCGATCGCGGCATACACTGCACCCATGACGTGTAGAGGGTAAACCAGCGTAAACGTCATCGGCACCATCAACAGCGTATAAATCCAAATTTGTTTAGCGGTCTGAGCATCGCCCACAATCACGGGCAGCATCGGCACACCAACTTTGGCATAGTCCTTCTGAATCATCATGGCTAATGCCCAGAAGTGAGGAGGAGTCCAAAGAAAAATGATCAGAAAATAAGCCCAAGCTGCCCAGCTTAAGTCGCCCGTTACTGCTGCCCAACCCACGAGCGGCGGAATGGCTCCTGCGGCTCCACCAATGACAATGTTTTGAGTGCTATGGCGCTTGAGCCAGTGGGTATAAACCAGCACGTAAGCAACAATGCCAGACATGGCTAGGCAAGCACTTAGCAAATTAGCAAAGACGGTTAGCAGTGTAAACGAGAGGGCGGCAAGAGTCAGAGCAAACACCAGCGCGTCTCTGGGCTGGATTCTGCCAGAGGGCAAAGGGCGATGCCGAGTCCGCTCCATGTCGTAGTCAATATCGCGATCGTAAATGCAATTAATAACGTTAGCAGAGGCAGAGGCAAGAGTGCCACCCAACAGCGTGACCAATACGAGTAAGGGATCAACTCTTCCCTCGGCAGCAATCCACATGCTGCCAGCAGTAGTCACCAAAAGCAAAATGATGATGCGGGGCTTAGTGAGTTGCCAGTAGCTTTGAATGACTTGCCAAAAGTTTTGGTGATGGCGAGGTGAACTTGACCAAGTTGTTTCTTGCATAACAGAGGGGAGATTTAGAAAAGGAAATTCAGGATTCTTCTAGAGCAAAGGAGCGATCGCGCCAAGTCAGGACAGTAAAGCAAACTAACACGCCCAACAACGCTGCCCCGATCGCCTGATGGGAAACGGTCAGCAGTTCTACTTGCAGGTGCAGTCGAAACGTTGCCAGACCTAGAGCAACTTGTAGAAGCAATAGAACACCAATAAGCTGGGCTAGCCTACGAATTTCACCACTTAAAGCAGGCGTACGCCAAGTTAGCCCCACAACTGCCAAAGCAGCGAGGGCAGCCGGAATCACACCGACCAAATGAGTATTCATAACACTGCAAAGTTGGGAAATTTGTAGGCATTGATGAACTGCCCAACGCGAACCAACTAGAGCGCCTGAAAGGCTTTGCAAATAGATAAGAACAGCAGCGATCAGGCCAAACCAAGGCAATTTACCAACCGTGCCCGTACCTTTGTAAGGCATTAGCAAAGTGCCCATGATCAGAAGGGTAATGAAGAACGCGAGTGCTGTGCCAAGATGGGCGGTCACAATGTCAAACCGCAGCAATTGAGTGACGGTTAAACCGCCTAAAACACCTTGGCAAATAATTAATCCTAAAGCCACAGTGGCAACCCAAGGAGTCCAAGGAGGAAGCGCGCGACGATGCCACCCAGAAAGGACAGCAAGGGCGATCGCCATTAACCCAATCAGCGCTGCATCTAAACGGTGGAACCACTCTAGAAACACCTGCAAATTCATTTGCTTTGTCGGGACAAGCGTTCCGTAACACAAAGGCCAGTCTGGGCAAGCCAGTCCGGCGTTCATGACTCGGGTGGCACTCCCGATCGCCATGAGGAGAAAGGTGGCGATCGCAATTTTCCAAACTAACCGCCGGATGAGATCTTGAGGGCTAGAAAAAGATTTCGATGAAGATGTGAATGCCGACTTAGGGAAAGTTGTTACGTCTGGAAACATACTGGAGTCATTCATCAGCGCACATCTAAAATTAAGTAGAACGATTCGGTTGAGTAAATAGATGAAACAAAGTATGAGCAGAACATTCTTCGCTGATTATTGTGCAACTGATAGCTACCCATTTCAGCGAGTCAGGTTTACCCCTTGCCTCTCTGGCTACTACTTTAGTAGAACCAATCCGAGATTGCACCAAGCTTTAGGATTTTCTACAGATTAAATTCTATTTATCCTTGGCTTTCTATTGAAAACTAAGCTTAAAGAGACTTCTCCTCAAAACTTCTACGATCTATTTGGGCACTTGCTTACAGCAAATCTCAAAATCCGTCAATTATTACGAAAACCTTAAATGGTTGTGAAGTAAATCTTAAAACTATCTGCAAATCAGCCCTATTCTTCTCAATTCGTTGTCATGATTACCGTGGCAATATTAAAAGGTCTTTATCTGGTTAGTAGAGAGAAGTTCAAGCTGTTACTAGCAACATTGCCATCCCGTTTGTAAAATTGAAAACCTAAAAGTTGAAAACCTTCGACAGTTTATTGCGGTAGCATCAAAGTTAGGGTTTCTCTAAATTAAGCACCCTCCTTGATTTAACCTTTACTTTTTTGAAAGAGTCTCTAGCCCTAATTCCTTCAACTCACCTCTCTGGATACCCTGACTAGCCGTGAATATTCCAACAAACATCCTTACAATGCTGGCTGGCATTGCTCTAACGCTAGTCAGCCTATGGTACGGAAAAAATCATGGATTGATGCCCGTTGAGGCATCTAGCGATGCTGCCCTAATTGATGGGTTATTTGACTCCATGATGACCATTAGTATGGGCATTTTTTTGCTTGTAGAAGGAGTCTTAGTGATTTGTCTCCTCAAGTTTCGCCGCAAGCCCGGAGACGAAACCGATGGACCCGCGATCGACGGTAACATTCCCCTAGAAATTGTCTGGACTGCCATTCCTGCCGTCATCGTTTTAGTGATTGGCGTTTACAGTTTCGACATCTATAACCAAATGGGCGGATTTGATCCCGAAGCCGCTGGAGATTCCGCTGTTGTCCAAGTCGCTATGATGCCTGGAGATGGAGCAACGCAGATGATCGAGGCTCAATCCAAACACCGCGGGCACAATCACATGGCATTAGGCATTGGAGCATCGCCCGAAAACGCCAATCATCCTGCTGACCTCACAGTTGATGTAGTAGGAATGCAGTACGCCTGGATCTTCACCTACCCTGAAAGCGGCGTGACCGCTGGCGAGCTTCACGTTCCTGTGAACAAAGACATCAGAATTAATCTACAAGCAAAAGATGTTATTCACGCTTTTTGGCTACCCGAGTTCCGGCTGAAGCAAGACGTTATCCCTGGTCAAGGAACAGAACTACGCTTTGTGCCCACTCGAATTGGCGAATATCCCATCATTTGTGCTGAACTCTGTGGACCCTATCACGGGGGCATGAATAGCCGTCTTTATGTCCAAACTCAAGCAGACTACGATCTCTGGCTACAGTCTCAGGTCGCCAGTCAAGCAGATGACAATCAAACCGTTGCTGCCGCCAATGAAGCCCCCGACACTCGTTTCTTGGCTGCCTATGCCGAGCGAGTAGGAATTGATAATAAAGCTCTTAAGCAGCTTCATGCCCATCACTCACAGGTTCATAGCCTGTAGCACACTGACTAAACCCCTCCTCTCGTTTGGTTGAACTTAAGTAGGATTTCAGCATGACTCAAGTGAAAAATGCACCAGTAGCCGCCGTTGCTCCTGCCCATGAGACAGAGCGCAAATGGTGGCACTTCTTCACCTTTAGTACTGACCACAAAGTGATTGGGATCCAGTACATTGTTACCTCCTTTGTTTTCTATATAATCGGCGGTTCTTTAGCGACCGCCATTCGCACAGAACTAGCAACGCCTGCTCCAGATTTTGTAACGCCTGAGGTCTACAACAGCCTCCTAACGCTGCATGGCACAATAATGATCTTTCTGTGGATTATTCCGGCAGGTGCAGGGCTGGCAAACTATCTCATTCCGCTGATGATTGGCGCCCGCGATATGGCGTTTCCTAAGCTCAACGCGGTTGCATTTTGGATGATTCCCCCTGCTGGCTTAATGCTAGTGCTGAGTTTCTTTCTAGAAGCTCCTCAATCGGGTTGGACTTCTTACCCCCCTTTAAGCTTAATGACAGGCAAAGTGGGCGAAGGCATTTGGATCTTCAGTTTGTTGATCTCTGGAACCTCCTCAATTTTGGGGGCAATTAACTTTTTGGTCACGATCGTCAAAATGCGCGTTCCAAGCATGGGCATTCACCAAATGCCTTTGTTCTGCTGGGCGATGCTGTCGACTTCGGGCTTGGTTTTAATTGGCACTCCGGTATTAGCCGGCGCACTCATTTTGCTGGCATTCGATTTGCTAGCGGGAACTGCCTTCTTCAACCCAACGGGTGGCGGCGACCCGGTGGTTTATCAACACATGTTTTGGTTCTATTCCCATCCGGCGGTTTACATTATGGTGCTGCCCTTGTTTGGGGCGATTTCAGATATTCTGCCAGTACACGCACGCAAGCCCATTTTTGGATATAAGGCGATCGCCTATTCCAGTATTGCCATCTCGTTCCTAGGATTAATTGTTTGGGCACACCATATGTTTACCAGTGGTACCCCGGCATGGCTGCGGATGTTCTTCATGATCACCACTATGGTCATTGCTGTTCCAACTGGCATTAAAGTGTTTGGCTGGCTTGCCACCATTTGGGGAGGAAAGATTTCTCTTAACAGCGCCATGGTATTTGCCATGGGCTTTATTGCGGTGTTTGTAATTGGCGGTATTAGCGGTGTCATGTTGGCTGCTGTGCCGTTCGACATCCACGTTCACGATACTTATTTTGTCGTGGCTCACCTGCATTACGTTTTGTTTGGAGGCAGTGTCTTTGGTATCTACGCCGCCATTTACCATTGGTTCCCCAAAATGACAGGACGAATGATGAACGAGCCGTTGGGCCTTATTCACTTTGTGCTGACGTTCATTGGTATGAACTTAACGTTTCTTCCCATGCACCAGTTGGGATTGCTGGGCATGAATCGTCGAATTGCCTTCTACGATCCCCGATTTACCTCGCTGAATCAACTGGTCACCTTGGGGTCTTATATTCTTGCCGTTTCCACCTTCCCTTTTCTATTTAATGCCGTTTGGAGTTGGTTGAAGGGTAAGCCTGCTGCTGATAATCCTTGGCGAGCGTTGACTCTAGAGTGGCAAACCTCATCGCCACCCATGATTGAGAACTTTGAAGTGTTGCCTGTCCTGACAATGGGCCCCTATGACTACGGGATGAGTCATGAGTCAACAGAGGCAGATCCTGAATCTGGAACGCCTGTTTTGTCAGGGAGTCCCAGCGCTTAATTGAGGTTTAGGGCAGATCAAAGTGCCCTATCAAAGTTTTAATATCCATCGCTAAGAATGTCGAGAAATCTATGCAAGGAACCGTTGACCCGGCTAAAGCAGACTTAAACCATCATGCAGCGACGATCGCCACTGAACACGAGGCCCATCCCGACCATCGGATGTTTGGACTCATCGTTTTCTTAGGCGCTGAGAGCATGATCTTTTTAGGCTTGTTTGCGGCATATCTGACCTTTCGGGTGGTCTATCCTGAATGGCCTCCCGCAGGCACGCCAGAACGCGAGTTGCTGCTGCCCTCCATTAACACCGCCATTCTCATTGGCAGTAGCTTTGTAATTCATAATGCTGAAGCCGACATCAAAAGCAACAACGTTAAAGGCTTACAGATCTGGTTTGGAGCGACTGCCCTCATGGGAATTATCTTTTTGGCAGGGCAGCTTTATGAATACATGCACCTAGAGTTTGGGCTTAAAACCAATCTTTACGCCAGCACGTTTTATGTACTGACTGGGTTTCATGGGTTGCACGTATTTTTGGGCGTATGTTTGATTTTGGCGGTTTTGTGGCGATCGCTCAGAACGGCTCACTATTCCGAAGAGCATCATTTTGGGGTAGAAGCCGCCGAGCTTTATTGGCACTTTGTTGATGTGATTTGGATTATCCTGTTCATTCTTTTGTATCTTCTTTAATCCCATGGGTGTTTCTGTCGAAGTTGATAGCGTTACTTTCGCCACTGAGGTACTAGAGGTCTCGTTCCAAAAACCTGTTTTGGTTGATTTCTTTGCCCAGTGGTGTGGGCCCTGCAAAATGCTGAAACCCATGCTGGAAGCCTTGGCACAGGAATATGATTTTGTGCTGGCAAAAGTTGATATTGATCAAAGCCCGGATTTAGCTCAGACCTACAAAGTTGAAGGCGTTCCGGATGTGCGAGTGGTCATTCAGGGAGATGTAAATCCGGGGTTTGTGGGCGTTTTGCCCGAACCACAGCTTCGAGAGTTTTTATCTAATCTCAGCCTCAAGTCTGATCTAGATTTAGGGTTAGAGGCGGTCAAGGCGGCGATCGCCCAAGGCGACATTGAGCAAGCCAAAGCGTTTTTTGGACACCTCATTAGCGAGTTTCCCCAAAGCCAAAAGCTGGCGATCGCCGCTGCCAAATTTCTGATTACCCAGGGCAGCTTCGAGTCTACCGAGAAAATCCTCGCTACAGTTCCTGAAGCAGATAGAGAATACTACCCGCAAGTTAAAGCCCTTCGGGAGCTAATTTCGCTGAAGCAAGAAAGTGAAAATCCTAGCACTCATGAACTTGACGAACCTTTTTTTGCGGCAATTAATCAGGTTCTAGGAGAAAATTATGAAGCGGCGCTGACCCAATTATTAGATCTCGTCAGCCGCAACCGTAAGTACCGTAATGATGGAGCACGGAAAGCAATGGTGATGGTGTTTGAGTTAATGGGGGATGAAAACCCGTTAACCAATCAATATCGGCGAAAGTTGACCTCGGCGCTCTACTAGAAGATAGACTCTAGCTTTTTTACGGTTGCTCACAAAGGTCAAAATGGAACGTCAAAATGATGGGTAGCAGAATCTTTAGATGGCTTCGATCGCTCTACTCTTTGCGAGTTTTAGGAGTGGCGATCGCCCTCTTTTTCGCCTTCACCCTCACAGGCTGTGGTATTACTCCTGTCAAAGCCGAAGACCGTATCTTCCGTAACCTTAGTCTCGACTTTCTGGGCGAATATCGTCTCCCAAAAATGCAGTTTGCTGAAACAACAGTGGGCGGATTATCGGGCATTGTCTACGATCGGCAGCGCGATCGCTTTTACGCCATTTCAGATGATCGGAGCGAGTATAATCCTGCCCGCTTTTACACCCTCAAGCTCAAGCTCGAACCTTCTGCTACTCTACCCGACAGCCTCATTCAATCGGTTGAAGTTGAGAAGGTGACTCTACTCAAAGATGCGAACGGTAAACCTTTTGCAAAAGGCACTCTCGATCCTGAAGGCATTGCTCTAACGCCTCGCCATTCGCTCTTTATTTCCAGTGAAGGCGTAAGCCGCGATGGCGTCAATCCTTTTGTTAACGAGTTTGATTTAGAAACCGGGCAGCAGCGATCGGCTCTGTCTATTCCTAAGCGCTTTCTGCCTAAACCAGATGAAATGTTGGGCATCCGAGATAACCAAGGATTTGAATCCTTAACTTTGAGTGCAGTCGGGTTTGCCAGTGGTCAACAATTAGAGCCGTTTCGCCTATTTACCGCAACTGAGTCCGCGATCGCTCAAGATCTTCCTCCCAATTTTCCCCCAGATTCGTTGCCCCCTGTCTCGGCTCCCGTCCGGTTTCTTCACTACCTAATTGGAGAAGAAAATTCAGCTTCTATGCTGATCTCAGAGCACATTTACTTGCTGGATCAACCGCCACCCGAAACGAAGAACAACGGTTTGACTGAGATGTTGGTGCTAGACCAGGGCGGACATTTTTTGAGTTTAGAGCGATCGTTTGGTGCCGCAGGATTTGGGGCAAAGCTATTTCAGATGGCAACAGGTGGCGCTAATGACACCTCTACGTTTGATGCATTCCAGGGAAATATTGGCGGAGTGACTCCTATTTATAAAGAGCCTCTGCTAGATTTAGCCGAACTGGGCATTCCCCTAGACAACTTAGAAGGCATGACCCTAGGGCCCCAACTTCCTGATGGGACACAAACTCTATTACTGGTCAGCGACGATAACTTTAATGACTTGCAGACAACACAGTTTTTGCTATTTCGGCTGCGAGGCAATTCTATACAATAGAAAACTTTAGAGATCGCGCTGCCAAAAAAATACGCGCTCGGCAATTCCGTTTAGTTTCCGATTTAGAGTTCACGGAGATTCATCTATCGGTTGCTGAAGTTGATGCACTTCAGCAACCGATAGCCCCGTGGAAGGAGCAATGATGTCAATTGCCACGCCTCTACGTAAAAGATTTATGGCGATTTCTCGCTGCTTCTTCTCTTCTCCCTCCGCCAAGATTGAACGATAAACGGTTGATTCTTGCATAATGTCCCTCCGGAGTAAGCGATAAATAACCTCACCCTCTAATTTTAGTCCAGCTAAAATCCCTGACGCTGCCATCAAATTAGCTTTTGTAGTCGGTTCTGAAATTTGATCTATCACTTGGGCAACTTGGCGCAGCGTCGCTTCTGGATTTGCACCCTGACCTAAAACTGCAAAGGGAAGTAGTCCAGGATATTGTAAGAAGAGTGAGGCGGGTTGTTCCCAGAGGCGGATTACATGAAATTCATGGTGAGTACGTTCCATCATAAAGTTAGTCTGATGAACTAACGCTGATCCTGTCTGCTTCAGGTAAATTACCACCTGCCGCATAGTTTTATTTGGATATTTTCGATATACACGCACGCGGTAATCTAACATGCGAAATGGAAGAGGTTGCTTAGGGAGTGTTTGAAACTCTAAGTGTAGAACAGAGTCGTCTGACTCCAGCAGAATCAAGGCATCAGCACGGATCGGGTCGAGGGAAAGTTCAGAGGGTTTGAGTTCTGTCAGGGTGACAGACTTTCCTAACAGCCAAGTGGCAAAGTCGGCTGAGAGGTGAGAGCAGTAATGGAACTTTGTAAAGCATTACGTGCTTGTCCTTTTTTCACAGTCAGAGTTCTATTTTCAAACTAATAATGTAGCCTGTAACCAAACTACTGGCTGCGTAGCTAAATATCACTTTAATCTCGATTATTGCTTATTCTTATCACACACAAGGTGTCAGCGATCGCCTTAACATCACCCCACATCAATAACTGCACTCAATCTTTAATGCGATCGCCCCAATCTAAGTTCCAGTGCGAAACTTCAGTAGACAGGGCAGACGCGTCTAAAACTTAACTTTGGATCGGGTTTAACAAGATAACGGCTCAAAATAGCTTTGTCGCATTGCCTACAACTCTGACGCTGCCAGCCGACCTTCAATCGGCTCGTATTCATCCTCTAGCAACCAAGTTTGTGCTTCATCGTAGGTTGCACTGGCGAACACGACCTTGTATCCCTCAGCAGGATCACACACACGACAATTGCCTGATGGATCACCCAACAGCAACAAAATGTAAGGGGGCGATAGCATGGGGTCAATCCAAACTTCGGCGAAATTCCAATCACTCTTGGCTGGATCGAGTGCGCGGGATGACATGGTACCGGTCTTCTGCATCAATCTTCACCTCTCCATAAAACAACGCAGTGCTTGAACCATCATCGGGGCTGGTTCGATACCCAATCGGCTCAGCAAAAAACAAGCCATAACGCTCGTATCCTCGAATAACTCCAGTAAACTCTCCTCTCTCTATGATGGCTTGAGTAACTTCCTCCATTGTGGATGCAGTGTTGAAAACATGAGCAGATCTGCCTCGTCTCAGCAATCTTTGTACTTGTGGTGTATCGGGCAGATGTTTGGCAATGTGTCTAGAATCAGGAATAATCTCACGGTCAATGCCACTCATAAACTTGAAAAATCGAGTGTTTTGAGCATATCACGCTTAATTTCATCGACAATACCCGAACTCTTATCTAACCGACGACTTCTAAAACACCGATCGCCCCGCATCACTTGTACATTAATTACAGCACTTAATCTTTAACCCGATCGCCCCAAATCACATCCTAGTGTGAAGCTTCACGAACCGGATTCTTGCTATCATTAGGTGCCAACTCGCCACAGTAGTTTTCAGGGAGCCTGTTTTCTCTGGGGTGTTTTCAAGATTGCGAAAGGTTGAGCTAGCTCGTTATGCAACCCCCTATTGATGCTGGAACCGTTTTACAAAACCGCTATCGAGTCCTGAGTGTGCTGGGGCAAGGCGGCTTTGGTCGTACTTATTTAGCAGAAGATAAGGGTCGCTTTGATGAACGGTGTGCGCTAAAAGAATTTATTCCGCCGCAAACCAGCGCTTATGCTCTCAGTAAGTCGCAAGAGTTGTTTCAGCGAGAAGCAGCCATTCTCTACCAAATCCAGCACCCGCAAATTCCTCAGTTTCGCGCCACCTTTGAGGAAGAAGAACGACTATTTTTGGTACAAGATTATGTGGAAGGAAAAACCTATCGATCGCTGATGCTAGAGCGCAAGGCATTGGGCAAAACCTTTAGCGAACCAGAAGTAATTCAGTTTATTCAGCAGTTGTTGCCAGTGCTGGCTCACATCCACAGCAAGGGTATTATTCATCGCGATATTGCTACTGATAATGTCATTTTGAGAGAACGCGATCGCCTCCCTGTTCTGATTGACTTTGGTGTTGTCAAAGAAATTGCCACCCGCATTCAATCGGTAGAATCGGGCGCTCAGCCAACGACAGTGGGCAAAGTTGGCTACGCTCCTAGCGAACAAATGCAAACGGGGCGGGCATATCCTAGCAGCGATTTGTATGCGCTGGCAGTATCGGCAATGGTGCTATTAACCGGGCGAGAGCCGCAAGAGCTTTACGACGATCGCAACCTGACTTGGCAGTGGCAGCGCTGGGCAACTATTAGTCCGGGGTTCGCCCAAGTGTTGAGCCGGATGTTGAGCTATCGCCCGGGCGATCGCTACCAGTCGGTCAACGAAGTTGCCCAAGCATTACAGGCACTTAATCCGGCAACAGGCTATGCTCCAGGTGCCACCATGCCGCCTAGTCCGCCCTCTGTCCTTACACCGCAGCCGCCACCTGCCTCGGAAATGCGAACGATGGCTGTAGGTCGTCCTGCGGAGACAAGGCAAACTGGAATGGATGAGGGTGGGCGATCGCGTGAAATTGCGCGACGACAACCTTCTCCTGTCATTCCCCGTCAAACTGAAAGCTCAGTATGGGACAATCCTCTAGCCGTCATTTCGATTGGTACAGGCTTGGCAGTCATCACCGGAATTGCATCTTGGGCAGTCGTTAGTGCAGTACTGTCCTCCCAAAATGATGCTCCGACACCGATCGTTTCAGTCACACCCACACCCACACCGACCGCCACACCCACGCCGACCCCGACACCGACAACAATTGAACCTATCAGTCGCCAAATTGACCTGCCACCGACAGGCGAAGCGATCGCAGTAGAGGGCAACTTGAGGGAAAAAGAATCCATTAACTATATTATTCCAGCACAGCAAGGGGATACCTTGACAGCATCGCTAGAGGGAGAAGGCGTGTTGATGACAGTCTTTGCGCCCACCCGTGACCCTGCCAACAATCAAGCCACCCGTGTCCCATCTTGGCAAGGCATTTTGGACTTTACGGGCAACTATGTGATTAGCCTCAGTCCGGTTCAAGGCGTATCGGAGAGCGTCTTCAAGCTGAACATGAGCTTACTGGCTCCGACTCCAACGCCGACAGCAACGCCAACGCCAACGCCAACTTCCATAGAGACTCTGCCCCCTGATCCGCCTGAGCGGCAGGTGATCACTCAATCCCTAGACCTCCAAGCGGGGCAGCCATTCGAGTTTTCTGATGAATCGGATCAAACCAAAATTCAACGCTACTTAATCAACGTCCAGCCGGGGCAAGTGATGAAAGTTGAAGTTAAACAAGGTGAAGTCAAGCTTGATGTTCGTTCACCTAGTGGCGAATTGGTCGATGATGCCAGAGGCTTGACCAACTGGGAAGGGCAAATTACTGAGGCTGGTAACTATCAAATCGATGTAATCGCTGATCAGCGGGCAAGCTTTACCCTGAGTGTTGGTATTGCTGCATTAAATCCATAGCATTTCCGTCACAATGAAGAAGTCCCCTCACTCTAGGATTCTATGCCCCTACAGAACCGCTCAATGAATTGGGCGATCGCTCAACTCCCCGGACTTAGCAGCCAAGATCAAGAGCAGCTAGCGGGTTGTGGAATTGAAACGACACAGCAACTTCTGAGAACTACCAAAACCCCTATTGAGCGGCAAGACCTGGCAGGCAAACTACAAATTCACATTCAGCACGTCAACAAATGGTTTGCTTTGGCTAACCTAGCCCGAATTCCCTCAGTGGGTTGTCAATATTGTGGGCTGCTGCTCCACGCAGGCATCAGCAATCCCTTTCAACTGGCGCAGGTTCCCCCAGCCACCCTGCATCGTCAAATTCTCAGACTTCAAGTCTCTACGGCACAGCGCCCCGATCTGTGTCCGGGCTTTAATGAAGTGGTGCAATGGATTGAGCAAGCGCGTGAACTAACAACCAGACGTTAAATCACGACATTAATTAGGGTTAATCAGGATACCAAAACATTCCTTTAATGCCTTCTGGGTCAGTCATAAATCCCAAGCCCCGATAAAAATCAACCACTTGCGGGTCAGCGAACAGCGTAATGTTGCTAATGTCTTCATTACGCAGTTTTTTAATCACCTGCCGCATGAGCGCTTTACCTAATCCCTTATTTTGATAATCAGGATGCACGACCACATCCCAGATTGTGGCGTTAAAGGCGTGGTCAGAAGTTGCCCTAGAAAACCCAATGAGTCGGCGTTGCGTGCCTCGTTGCTCCCACATGGAAACAACCAGAAAGCTGTGCTGGATTGCCTTTTTGACCTTTCGCAAAGGACGACGCGACCAGCCCACCGCATCGCAAAGTTCCTCTAATTCGTAGAGGTCAATCTCGCGATCGGTGCTAAAAAAAATACGGAAATTACCAACCGTTAAACTCGGAGTTGTCTGTCCCTCAGCCTCAGTAAGCCTGGGTGCAGTTTCAGCGGTACTAAATAAACTTTTCCAGAAACCCATGTACGAATGGATAAGGTGATGCAGGGCAAATAGCAGTACTTAGCAAATAGCGGTAATAGATAGTATATCGCTCAGGTCATTTTTCCATCGTCATCTTTGAGATCAGTTTGCTGAGATTAGCGATCGCCTATCAAAACTTAAGCTTCTCTACTTAACCCGTATGGCATGAAGAAGAAAACAGACTGAACCTGCATCATACCGCCAAAATGCGCTTCTAGCAGGTCGCTCAGTGACTTCTCTAATTTTAGATGAGAGATTACGCTTCACTTCGGGTTCTCTAAGCTAGGGCTTTGCCCCTGCGACACACCCCTAGCTCAGGAAGTCCCTTTCCCTAAATTATGGCTTCAGGCTTAAAACCCTCAACATTAGAACTACTGAAGCGCTTCAACCGGACGTTTCCTCAGTTTTATGAGCAATTTGTGAGCAGCGAAATCCAGCTTCAAAATCTGCGGCTCGCCTACCAAATGTACAAAAGCCGCCAAGCGGTGATTGACCTGAGCCCAGAGGGCACCAAGAGCGCCTTACACTTTGCCTATCGCAATCAGTCGTTTTTACTCAGTGATATTTTTGGCGTGTTGGCAGCCTACGGATTGACCATTCATAGCCTAAGTCTATATGGGCAAATTTACCCACCTATGCTGGTGTTTGCCAAGCTAGTTGTTTCCAGAGGCGGCAAAGCCTTGACAGGTAAGACTGCTGAAAACGTTTGTCGAGCAGTCCGAGAGTCGCTGGCAGGACGGTTTGAGGTAGAAGAGATGCTGGCAGTAGAGTTTAACCTGGACGCTGGACTGGAGCAGGTTGAAGCAGAATTTTATGTAGACCCAGTATTTCATTTACCCGCACTGCTTATTGAAGCAGATAACCAGCCAGGGCTGTTCTACAAGGTCATGTATGCCATTTGGCAGGAAGATTTACTGGTCGTTAATGCTAACCTGCTAGTATGGCGAGGGCGAACGCGCTTGATCCTTTATCTACTCGGTCCTAATGAAAGCTTAATCCCAGAATATTTAGGGCAAAAGATTGCAGAAGGGATGAAGCAGCGACTCTTAGGACGGCGCTTCTAACCTTAAAGGGCTTCTAGTTCTGTGGGAATGCCTAGAACAGGACATGGGAATCGGGGCGTGAGTTGCTGAATTAAGGGATGGCGATCGGAGCTACAGCCGACAAAGAGAATATCAGCAGATTCTGCTTCAACAATGCGGCATAGCTCAGTGGCAACATCACCAAAACAGAGGTGCGCTTCGAGAGAGCCGCGCCATTGTTCGCCCAAGCTCCGGGCTTGCCAAAGAATGCGATCGCCCTCTTCTAAAAGTTTATTGAGCGACACTGCTGGTGTAACTTCTCGGACTCCGGTGGCGTTGACAACGGGACGGGTTAGAGTTGCTGTCCCTGCGCCAGAACTTCTAGAAGGCAACCCTAAAGAAATTTCTTGATTCAACACATAAACAACATGAACCATGACCTGTGTGCGACTTGCTAGGCGAGTTTGATGCGCCATCCAAAGAGCAAAGTCTAAAGCAGTGCGACTATTAGGAGAATCGTTATAGCCAATGACAATGGTGGTGCCTTTCGACTTTGGGGTAGGAACAGACGGAGCGCTCAGAAGTAGCGGTTCGCCAGAAACTAAGAGCATTTGTTCGCTCAAGTTTTCTACTTGAAGAGCAGTTTGTAGACGCATCAGCATTGACTTAACTTTCATAGAGTCTCCTGTAAATCTGCGAAACGAGCACACCAGACGACAACAGCTTGATAGGCTGCATCAAAAGTCGTCCTTGAAACAGATTCGAGGACACTGAGTCAGAAGCAAATGCTGAATCTTCAGTCTCCCCTCAATGCCGACGGAGTTAGCTGACGGGCTAGGGCTGAGAGGTGCCCTTCTAGGTTAGATTCGCCCCACTACAAGGATGGTTCCTCCGTTCCTGCTTTATCTCCGTAACTGATAAAGCGAGGGATTAGGCTGACTCAATAGGCACACGAGCAGTAAATGCCTATTGGCGAGTCACATTCAAGCTAACATTCTCTTGAGATCCCGTCAATTTTTATTTTAAGCTCAATTCTTGAGCTTCTCCACGGCTCCCCACTGGCTAAAACTCTAGTATTTAACTTTATTCTCCAAAAGATTAAGCTGGATAGCATTGCACAGGTTCTTGATTAGGGCACGCGAGTCAGAAACCAGCATCAGGGCAGCTTTTATGGGTATCCTTCACCTTTCTGCTCCAGTCGTAATCTATTTCAAATGGAAGTCGATCGCCCCTTGTTCACGGCAAGTTGGAACAATCAGACAAGGATAATTCTGTTTTGGAGACGGGTAGACAAGCTTCAGCAGCTTCACCCGCTGTCATTCAATCCATCGTTCGAGCAATCTACCGTTCGAGTAATCTACTGAGAAACCGGGCAATCTACCGTTCGAGCAATCTACTGAGAAATCGGGCAATCTAACAGGGTTCTATCTGCGCAAAATGTTGTATAACTTGTGTCCAATACACCTGTATCGCCCTTGTATCGCCATCTATGAAGCAATCTGACCCGATTGAAAGTGAAGAGCTAGACCGCTTGCAGATATTGATCTATCTAATCCCAGTGCTAGGATTTTTCCCTGCCCTTTGGACGCTTTATAGGCAGGCAGAAGGGCGCGCTGCTACGCAGATACCGCAAGGGTCGCTGACAGGTCACTCTGAAAAAACACGCCGGAACGCTAGTCGATTAGCTGTTACTTTAGCGACAGGCTGGATTGTGGGCTACACCCTGTTGGGATCTGGGGCACAGGCTGTGGACTCGCTAACGTTGCCGTTACTGATTACTTCTAGTCTGCTGACTTCGGGATATTTTTTAGTTAACATCTGGCTGATGGTGCGCCTTTGGCAAGGTCAACCGATTCGGCTACCGGGAATTAGTCGATTAAGCGATCGCATTCCCTAATCATCTGACTCTGATTCAGACTTTTAACGAGTCGTTGGGTCGTCCCTACATTTTTTAGTCTGTGAGGCTGTTTGTGTCTATTTTCAATCCTTCTAATTTTTCTGCTGAGCTTTCTCCTGAGAAAATACCTAAGAAGTGGCTATGGCTTACTTTAGGGCTGATTGGGGTGGCAGTTGTGTCAGCTTCGGCAGGAGCTTTATTAGCCGTGAGCATTTCCAGTACGCCGCTCATGCAAACAAAATTGAGTCGAGAGGAGGCTAAAGCTTTTAACCCTGACAAGGCGGTTTCTTCGGACAAAAATCTTCCCTTGCCGACGCTAACTCGCCCAGTCAATATAATGGTTTTAGGGGTCAAGGTGTTGACTACTGATCTAGAAAATCCGCCTGCTAACAGTGAGAACTTAGGATATCAGGCGTTGGTTAATTCCCTAGATGGCTTATCTGACACGATGTTGATGGTTCGCTTCGACCCAGAGCAACGGAAGCTAGTCGTCTTGTCAATTCCTCGAGATACGCGAACTTGGGTGCAGGGCATTGGGCTGACGAAGCTCAATGAAGCCAATTATGAGGGCGGCCCTGCTTTGGCAGCAAAAGCAACCAGCGAGTTGTTGGCAAACACGACTATCGATCGCTACATCCGCATTAACGTTCAAGGTGTAGAAAAGTTGGTGGATGCCTTGGGCGGCGTGAAGTTGTACGTGCCCCAAGCGATGCGCTACCAGGATGACAGCCAGCATCTTTACATTAATTTGAAGCAGGGTGAACAGCAGCTTAATGGCGCTCAGGCGCTTCAGTTTTTACGGTTTCGCTATGACAACTTAGGAGATATTGGGCGGGTGCAGCGGCAGCAGATGTTGATGCGCGCCCTGATGGAGCAGGCATTGAACCCAGCGACTTTGGCAAGATTGCCTCAAATTTTGTCGGTGATTCAAGCCAATATTGATACAAATTTAAGCGTAGAAGAGTTGGTGGCGCTGGTTGGCTTTGCTGGGCAGCGCGATCGCCCCAAAGCCCAAATGCTAATGGTTCCGGGCGAATTTAGTACCCCTGACCAATTCGAGGCTAGCTACTGGCTACCCAACCAGGGCAGGCTTGATGCCATGGTGACGCAATATTTTAGCAGTCAGCCCCTAGCGTCTTCGAGCAACGTCCCTCTGCCCCAGAGCTTAAAATCTGAGGTAGAGTCTTTAGCAAATATCCAGGTGGCGATTCAAGACAGCACAGGCAAGCTGGATACGGCACAACTGCTGAAGACATTGAGTGCTGCTGGCTACGGCGGTAGCTTCGTGGATAATCCTTGGAACCAGCCCTTAGAGCTAACGCGAATCATTGCCCAGCAGGGAGATGGAGAAGCTGCTGAAGCCATCCAGAGAGTGTTGGGATTTGGTGAAGTGCAGATTGAGAGTACGGGAAATTTGGAGTCTAATATTACGATTCGGATCGGGAAGGATGCACTAGAGCATAAAGCCATAGCGGCTCCCAGATCTAATCCTAGCCCTAGCCCAACTCCGGCTCCTAGCTCTACTTCAATTCCTGGCTCTACTTTGACTCCTAACTCCAGCCCGGCTCCTCCTCCTAGCCCTGAATCAGAGCCAGCTACTCCAACCCCAGTTCCCGCTTCAGTAAACTGATGGATTTTTCGCCAATATAGTTTTCGCAACAGATGAGTTGGGGCGATCGAATCAGGTCTTCTCTGGCATCGGCGATCGCTTGTTTGACAGCAACTTGGCTAGGTAAGTCAAAACAGAAGATGGTCTGCGAACTGCGCACCATAGCGTTAAGACGTTGCGTATCCTTCGGCTGGGTGGTCATAATAAGTAGCTCGTCACCCCGAAGGCTGTGGACAATGACTTCTGAGGCTCGGAGAATGCCAGAGCTAAGGCTGACCAAACCGAGACGACTATCTTTGGTGAGTTTGAAGAGCTTTTGAATTTCTTGACCATAGTCGTAAATATCGACGGGGATGACGCGCACAGACTTGGGAGAAGCGATCGCTTCTGCTTCTCCAATGAAATAGCGACTGGTCACGACCGTTCCCGATCGGGTTTGATTTAGCACTTCTTTTAATTCTTCCATCGGCACAAGCTGCACCGGAATCTGAAGCGCCAATTCTAGCTCCTGCACCATCAGTTCACCTGCCCCAATGTCTTGCCGGGGAGCCGTGACCAAGACACGAGCACTACACCGCAGCCGCCAGTCGATTTCTACGAGGAATAATTCTCTCGCTTGAGTCAGGGAGCAGCCTTGGGCTAATAGCTCATCTAGACTGGTTTGGACTAGACGATGCGCTTCTGGATATTTATCGACAATGGGCGATCGGGTTCTGGAACTGCCGCCCTCGTCGCCCTGCGCCCGAACGTAGATACCGGAGCCTGCCTGGGCATCCACAATGCCGTCGTCTTCTAGCTGACGATAAACTTTGCTGATGGTGTTGCGGTGCAGCCCAGTTTGCATTGCCAATTGGCGGGTGCTAGGAAGACGATGCCCAGGTGGAAATTGGCGAGAGGCGATCGCAAAGCGAATTTGGTTATAAAGCTGACTAGATGCGGGAATTTCGCTATCTGGCTGAATATGGAACTGAACCATTTTAAGTTCTCCGAAATCCCCTTGATGGGGGCTTAAGCATAATCTTCCGCTGGGATTATACGGAATCTCAACAATTTATGTTCTAGTGTAATTGCGAGTTTCTCAATCATGACCTATGGCAACCCAAAATTTTCACGCTAGACCTGTCAAAGTGATGAATCAAGACTTGGAAATTGATGCCTACCTAGCAGAACCCAACGGTGAGGGGAGATTTCCAGCCGTTGTCGTGATTCAGGAGATTTTTGGAGTGAATGCTCATATTCGGGACGTGACGGGGCGGTTTGCCCAATTAGGTTATGTAGCGATCGCCCCTGCCCTTTACCAACGCCTGGCTCCAGGATTTGAAAGTGGCTATACCTCTGAAGAGATAGCCCAAGGACGGCGCTACAAGGATCAAACTCAGGCGACAGAGCTATTAGGAGACGTGAGTGGGGCGATCGCCTACTTGCAGGGGTTGCCCAATGTGAACGCAGAGGCGATCGGCTGTATTGGCTTTTGCTTTGGGGGGCATGTGGCGTACCTAGCGGCAACACTGCCTGCTGTAAAAGCCACCGCCTCTTTTTATGGGGCTGGGATCGCTACGGGAACTCCAGGGGGCGGCGAACCGACTATCGCTCGAACGGCAGAAATTAGCGGCACACTGTACGCTTTCTTTGGTAGAGAAGATGACAGCATTCCGGCTCAACAGGTCAATGAAATTGAGGCAGCGTTGGAGAAGCACCAAGTGTCCCACCAAATCTTTCAGTATGCCGGGGCGGGTCATGGGTTCTTTTGCGATCGCCGAGGTAGCTATAATCCAGAGGCAGCAGCAGATGCTTGGGAACAGGTGAAAGCACTCTTCGCAAAAACATTGGCGAGTTAAATCTGTGGGTTAAGGCAAATCTAGGGGTACGGATATGCAGGAAAAACGACTAGAATTTAATCCATTTAGCTCAGAATTTCAGGCAAATCCTTACCCGATTTATCAAACATTGCGAACAGAATCTCCGATTCACCAGGTCAAAGGCTTTAAGTTTAATCAGTGGTTTTTGTCGCGCTACAAAGATGTCTATGCAGTCTTAAATGATGCTCGGTTTAAGGTTGATGATTTACCTGAACGATTAGCAGATAAAGCGTTGCATTTGAAACAAAAGGGGGACTTTGAGCCGTTGATTCAGACCGTTAGCCATTGGCTTTTTTTCCTAGAACCGCCCGATCATACGAGGCTACGATCGCTAGTTCAAAAAACATTTTCGAGCATGAAAGTTGAGCCATTGCGTCCTCGAATTGAGGCGATCGTTAATCATCTACTCGATCAGGTTGAAGATAAACAGATGGATATTATGATGAGTCTGGCAGCCCCTTTACCCGCCTTAGTCAGTTCAGAATTATTGGGAATCCCCATTGGCGATCGCGTCACCCTAACCCAATGGGCGTACACCTTATTTCATGTGTTTGATCAACCCTTATCGCTCCAGGACTACCAGCACATCAGTCAGGTTGCCCTACAATTCAAGGAATATTTTGGTAAGTTGATCACAGACTTTAGAAAGAATCCCCAGGACAATCTCATCAGCAAACTTATTCAGCTTTGCGACCAGGAAGAAAAGCTAAGTGAAGCAGAGCTAATAGGATTTTTAAGCATGTTGTTTAGCGTGGGTCAGGAGACGACAGAAAACTTAATTGGAAATGGCATTTTTGCGCTACTCCATCATCCGGACTTGTTAGAAAATTTGAAGCAGAACCCACAGCTAATGGGCAATGCACTAGAGGAATTGTTGCGCTATGATAGCCCCGTTCAAATTATTAGCCGAACTGCGATCGAGCCTGTAGAAATGGATGGAAAGGCAATTCAAAAAGGCGACAAGGTTAATCTTTTATTGGGAGCAGCAAGCCGCGATCCAGAAAAGTTTCCGGATCCCGATCGCCTCAGTTGGAATCGTCAGGAAAGTTCACGGTTACCGTTCGGATCAGGCATTCACTATTGCTTGGGTGCTGAGTTGGCGCGGGTGCAAGGACAAGTGGCGCTGAGTAGCCTGATTCAGCGTTTTCCTCAATTACAATTGCAGTCAGAAAAAGTTGAACGACGTAAAAACATTGTGTTGCGTGGCTTCAAAGTTTTATCTGTAACTTTCGCCTAAATTTCTTACTTAAATCTCGCTAAGTTCCTGCCGTCATCCACCCCTTGAAACCTTCTAAGCCCATGAAATTAGAGCCAGTTGCGATTATTGGAATTGGGTGTCGTTTCCCAGGTGCTAATAATCCAGAAGCCTTCTGGCAATTGTTGCGCAATGGGGTAGATGCCATTACCGAAATACCCTGCGATCGCTGGGACAATACTCGTTTTTATGATCCTGACCCAACCCAACCCAATAAAACAAATCAGCGCTGGGGCGGGTTTCTAGATCAAGTAGATCAGTTTGACCCACAATTTTTTGGCATTGCCCCACGGGAGGCAAGCAGCATTGACCCGCAGCAACGCATCATTCTAGAGGTCGCTTGGGAAGCGCTGGAAGATGCGGGGCAGGTGCCAGGAGAATTAGCAGGTTCGCAAACAGGGGTTTTTGTCGGTATTGGGACGCACGATTACTCAGTGATGCTGTGGCAAAACCCGGTGAATGATCCGTATGCAACCACGGGAACAGGGAATTGCATTGCCGCTAATCGGATTTCCTATGCGCTGGATTTGCGGGGTCCTAGTCTGGCGATCGACACGGCTTGTTCTTCGTCTTTAGTTTCAGTGCATTTGGCTTGTCAGAGTCTTTGGCAGGGAGAATCAACGCTAGCGTTGGCGGGAGGTGTCAACGTATTGCTGCTACCGACAGCAATGGTAGGCTTCACAAAAAGCGGTTTGATGGCTGCTGATGGGCGTTGTAAAACCTTTGATGCGGCGGCAGATGGCTATGTGCGTAGTGAAGGGGCGGGTATAGTCGTGCTGAAGCCTTTGAAACAAGCGAAACGAGAGGGCGATCGCATTTATGCAGTCATTCGCGGAGGAGCAGTCAATCAAGATGGGCGCAGCAATGGGCTAACGGCTCCCAACCCGCAGGCGCAGGAGGCAGTGTTGCGGCGCGCCTATGCCCAGGCGGGTGTATCGCCGGGACAAGTGCGGTATGTGGAGGTGCATGGCACGGGCACAAAATTGGGCGACCCGATGGAGTTGAAGGCGCTGGGGACGGTGTTGGCGGAAGGTCGTCCGCTAGGACAGATTTGCGCGATCGGTTCAGTGAAGACCAACATTGGGCATACCGAGACAGCAGCGGGAATTGCGGGGTTGATTAAGGTAGCATTGGCATTACAGCATCGAGAGTTACCGCCGAGCTTGCATTTCCGTCAGCCCAATCCCTATATTGATTTTCAGAGGCTGTCTGTGCGAGTGCAGGAAAGGCTAGAGAAGCTGGAGGGAGAGGCGATCGCAGGAGTCAGTGCTTTTGGCTTTGGCGGCACCAACGCCCATATTATTTTGGAATCTGTCCCTTCACGAAGAATCCGCACGCCTAAGAAAAAGCAACCAGTACAAGAACTACATTTACTGACGTTGTCTGCTAAAACAGAACAGGCTTTGCATGATATAGCAACACAACTTCAGGTATTTTTAGAAGAGCATTCTGAATGTTTATTAACAGATGTTTGCTACACAGCAAATGTCGGGCGATCGCATTTCTCCCATCGTCTTGCCATCATTGCCGAGTCGTTAGAATCGCTACGTCATCAACTTTACATATTCACAACGAATACTAGACAGATACCAACCAGGAAACCACCAATTCGACAGGCGAATCGCAACCCTCAACTCGCCGAAATTGATTGGCAACTGCCTCAAGAAACCTTACTTCAGCAAGTAGCAGAACGCTATGTTCAAGGCGAAAAGATTGACTGGGCAACATTTTATCAGGCAAAGTTTTATCAAGGGGAGCGCGATCGCTTCGAGATGCCCGTAAGGGGTCGCCTCATTTCTCTACCCACTTATCCTTTTCAGCGTCAGCGGTTTTGGGCAGAGGGAGCAAAGTTAGCTATACCGCAACCGCCAGAAGTACACCCACTTTTAGGACAACGCTTGCAGTTAGCAGGGGTGACAGAGGTACGTTTTCAAGTGCAAATCCACCCTCAAAGTTATCTAAAAGATCACTGCATTTTCGGTCAGCCGATTTTCCCAGCAGCAGCCTATCTAAAAATGCTGCGAACGGCGGGGGCACAAGTCATGCTTGATCCGCAGGTACAACAATTTAGAATTGAGCGATCGCTACCCCTGATCGAAACCCAAATTCTTCAAATTGTTCTAAAACCCGAGAAAGATTATTACATTGCCCAAATCTTTCGACGGGTATCTGATGAATCTTGGACGTTACAAGCCTCTGCACAAATTAATCATGCAGAACGTCGTGAACCCGTTCACAGCCCTTTTCACTTAAACGTGCAGCAGTTCATCACTTCGCAAGTGACAAAAGATATCTTCTCTATAGTAGAGAAAGAGTGGCGATCGATTCCTGTGGATGAGTTTTATCGCCAGCTTCAAGATCAAGGACTAGAGTATGGTGCAAATTTTCAGGGCATTCAGAACCTTTGGCAAGGAGAAGACCAGGCGATCGCCCAAATCCAGCTTTCCAAAGATCTACAAACTCATCTTTACAAACTTCACCCGAGTTTATTAGATGCTGGCTTTCAAACTTTAGGCGCTTTACTCTCTGAGTCTTATTTACCAGTAGGATGCGATCGCTTTCAGGTGTTTCAAACTTTGGGCGATCGGGTATGGAGCCATGTGCAGATTACTTCTAGAAATGCCCAACAGGTTCAGGCGAATATCTCTTTGATGGATGATGATGGGGCGATCGTGGCTGAAGTTATAAATCTATCGTTACGGGTAGCAAGTCCTTCTGCTTACCCTCTTCCTGAACAAAAGAATGAACGACAGAGTGAACAAGAATATGAACAACACAGCGAATGGCTCTATAAAGTAAATTGGCAGCCCAAAAATTTGGAAACACAATCGAGTGTAGAACAGAAGGATTGGCTAATTTTTGCAGATCGAGAGGGGTTAGGGATATTGCTGGCAAAGCAGTTGGAGATGAGAGGCGATCGCTGTACGCTAGTTTTTTCTGAACAAGTTGACCTGACCCAACCAGAGGATTTTCGGGCATGGGTGAATCAGAGAATTGCACAGAATATTATTTATCTATGGAGTCTAGAAGAAGCTGAAAACCTCGATCTGTATTCCTTGCAAAATGCACAGATCCAGGGCTGTGCAGGAGTGCTGCATCTGGTTCAAGCCTTGGCAGAATCGTCTGCTCGTCTCTGGCTGGTTACTCGTGCAACTCAGGCGATCGGTTCACACGCGCAGCAATTACATCAGTCTTCACTCTGGGGTTTGGCGCAAGTAATACGCGCAGAATATCCTAATTTATACTGCGTATCGATTGATCTAGACATGAAGGGTAATGATCTACAGATATTGCAACAGGAACTAGATAGTACGCAATTAGAGGAACAAATTGCGTACCGTAGAGAAAATGCTTCACAGAACGCGAAAGCAGAACGATATGTGGCTCGGTTAATACCTTACACTAAGCCCTCTATTCCCCCAGAATCCTTTCGTCTTCAGGGTTCTGGAACTTTAGATAATTTGGTTCTGGCTCCCTACCCTCGGCGCACTCCTGCGCCCCATGAAGTCGAAATTCAGGTCTGTGCAGCAGGCGTTAATTTTCGAGATGTGCTGAATGCATTAGGAATGCTAGATCAATGTTTATCGAAGGACTTGCAGGGAGAAGCAACCTCCATCCCTTTTGGTGGCGAGTGTGCTGGGCGAATTATCACGATTGGGCAAGCGGTAAGAGGACTGTGCGTTGGGGATGAAGTGATAGCGGCACAGGCGATCGGTAGTTTAGGCAGTTTTGTTACCGTGGATGCCAGGTTTGTGGCGCAGAAGCCAAAGGAGATAAGTTTTGTTGAGGCAGCAACGATTCCGATCGCGTTTTTGACAGCAGATTATGGGTTAAAGCTAGCAAAGCTAAAGAAGGGCGATCGCATTTTGATTCACTCAGCAGCGGGTGGAGTGGGGCAAGCTGCTGTTCAAATTGCGCAACAGGTGGGGGCAGAAATATACGCCACTGCTAGCCCTGCAAAATGGCAGTTTCTCAAATCTCAAGGGATTCAGCACGTTATGAATTCTCGAACGTTAGAGTTTGCCCAAGACATTAAAACATTGACTCAAGGCAAAGGAGTTAATGTGGTTTTTAATAGCCTAAACGGAGATTTTATTCCCCGTAGTTTAGAGGCGCTGGCTCCAGGTGGACGGTTTGTAGAGATTGGCAAAATCGGCATTTGGACGGCTCAACAAATGCATAAGATTCGGAGTGATGTAGCGTATCTTCCCTTCGATTTGCTCGATATTTCTAACCAAAAACCTAGTCTAATGAGTGACTTATTGCAGACGCTTTTACCCAGGTTTCAGCAGGACTTAAAGCCCTTACCTTACACTGTTTTTTCGATTACAGAAGCTGCCAGCGCATTTCGGTATATGGCACAAGCTCAGCATTGGGGGAAAGTCGTGATATCTTTTCCTAACCCATTTGTGACGCATGAGAATGCCAGCTATTTAATTACGGGCGGTGTGGGCGTACTAGGACTTGAGGCTGCAAAATGGTTAGTGGAAAGAGGTGCAAAACATCTGATCTTGACCTGGCATAAGAATTTTTCGGAGTCAGCAAAATTAACGATCGCCCAACTCGAAAAATCTGGAGCAGTCGTGCAGGTTATTCAAGCAAATGTAGTAGACCAGGAGGCGATCGCGGCTGTTCTCAAGCCCTCTAATTTACCGCCGCTTCGAGGCATCATCCATGCGGCTGGCTCATTAGATGATGGCGCACTGACAAGACTCACCTGGCAGCGCTTTCAGCAAGTCATGGCTCCCAAAGTTTTTGGCGCTTGGAACTTACACCAATTAACTCAGCATTTACCGTTAGATTTCTTCGTTTGTTTTTCATCGGCAGCAGCGTTGCTAGGTTCGCCAGGGCAAGGCAACTATGCGGCTGCAAACGCTTTTTTAGATGCACTGATGCACGAGCGCCGACGTTTAGGATTGCCAGGATTGAGCGTTAACTGGAGTGCTTGGTCGGAGGGAATGGCGACTAGGGTAGGACAGAAAAAGCTAGCAGCGAGGGGAATCGGGTCGATTACACCTTCTCAAGGCTTCCAGATTCTGGAGAACTTGCTAGAAGAGGATGCGACACAAGTAGCGGTTTTGCCGATCGATTGGGCAGTGTTTGGAGCACAAATTTCAGGGCGAAAATTGGCTTTTTTAAATGAGATTTTGAAGCCACATAAGGCTTTACTGGGGCTAGAAGCGAGTCATCAGTCTCTGCTGCACTTAGAGAATAGCGCTGATTTGACGGAGAAAATTCAGGGGCAAGTTGCAAAAATTCTTGGCTTTTCTGCATCTCAACAGGTTGATCTGCATCAGAAGTTCGATGACATGGGAATGGATTCTTTGATGGCTGTAGAATTATCTAACTATGTTCGGACTTTGTTGGGCAGCGCGGTGCCGCTAGATTTGGCATTCGAGTATCCGACGATCGCATTACTAGTTGATTATTTGTTTCAGCAAGGATATACCCATAGAGCGCTTCAGGCTCCAAACCGTACCAATGGAAGTAATGGAAAATCACAAGACTCTTCACCAGATCCTGTACCAGATGTACCCTTAGAGTTTTACCAGTTCAGTCGATCGCCAGAATATCTTAATATGCAGTCCTATCTTCAAGAAGTTGGGAAAGCGGGTAATCCTTTTTTTACAGTTCATGATGGTGTCGCTGGAGATATTATTCAAACAAACGGAAAAGAACTGATTAACTATGCTAGCTATAACTATTTAGGAATGTCGGGTCATGCTAAGGTTAACGCCGTAACAAAGGCAGCGATCGATCGCTATGGCACTTCTGTATCAGCAAGTCGCGTCGTATCAGGAGAACGTTTTTTACATCGAGAGTTAGAGCAAGAAATTGCGGATTTTTTAGGTGCAGAAGAAACCATTGTTTATGTGGGAGGACACACCACAAACACCACTACGATCGGGCATTTGTTTGGAAAATCTGACCTGATTTTGTACGATGCGTTAAGCCATAACAGCATTCGTCAAGGATGTGCTTTATCAAACGCTGCTGCAATTGAGTTTCCTCATAATGATTGGCGATCGCTCGAGCTTTTGCTGTCGCAACAGCGCAGACATTACGAGAAAGTTTTAATCGCCATTGAGGGCATCTATAGCACCGATGGCGACATTGCCCCTCTACCCGAAATCGTCAGAATTAAAAACCGCCACAAAGCGTTTTTACTAGTCGATGAAGCCCATTCTATTGGGGTGTTGGGCAAACATGGGCGCGGCATTGGCGAATACTTCGGCGTTCCTGGCAACCAGGTTGATTTGTGGATGGGCACGCTAAGTAAATCGTTTGCAAGCTGCGGTGGTTACATCGCGGGATGTCGAGCATTAGTAGAATATCTTAAATACACTGCACCAGGATTTGTGTTTAGCGTGGGGATGTCGCCTCCCAACACAGCTTCGGCTTTAGCAGCGCTGCGGCAACTTAAAGCTGAACCGGAACGAGTGACACAACTGCATGAGCGATCGGCGCTATTTCTCAAGCTGGCAAAAAAGCGAGGACTCAATACAGGAATGAGCCAAAATTCTCCGGTGATTCCAATCATTGTAGGCGAAGCAGAAAAGGCGATCGCCCTCTCTCAAAATCTGGCGCAACGCGGCATTAATGCCCAGCCAATGATTCATCCTTCAGTGCCCCACAATGCAGCACGTTTACGCTTTTTCATCTCTTGTACTCACACAGAAGAACAGATTCGTCTTACAGTAGAAACGCTTGCTGAGGCGATCGCCCAGATCGAGGCAGCGGTTTAAGCGTAAACTTCAGGAATTCTCTTATGGCTTTTAACCAACAACACGCCGTTATTACAGGCGGTTCCAGTGGCATCGGCAAGGCTACTGCTCAGTTGCTAGCCAGCCAGGGTGCAAATATTTCTATCATTGCTCGAAACCTAGCAAAATTAGAAGCCGCGAAGACTGAGATTGTCAGTGCTTTTCCTCACTCAAACGTCTTAACTTTTACAGCAGATGTTTCCGATCGCGCTCAAGCAGAACAGGCAATTACAGCCGCGATCGCCCAACAAGGCGCACCCGATATCCTCGTTACTTCCGCCGGAATTGCCCATCCTGGCTACTTTCAAGAGCTTCCTATCGAAATTTTTGAACGCACGATGGCGATTAATTATTTTGGAACGCTCTATTGCATTAAAGCGGCTCTGCCTGCCATGGAGCAACGACGGCAGGGATCGGTTGTGCTGATTTCGTCTGGGGCAGGATTAATCGGTCTCTATGGCTACACGCCTTACAGCCCCAGCAAGTTTGCCCTGCGAGGCTTGGCGGAGTCTTTGCGGGGAGAACTGAAGGTTTTGGGTATCCATGTGGCGATCGCTTATCCACCTGACACCGACACGCCACAGCTTGCTGAAGAAAAAAAAACCAAGCCACTCGAAACCCAGAAAATCACTGCATCGGCAGAAACTTGGAGCGCAGAAAATGTTGCGATCGCCATTGTTAAAGGAATTGAGAAAAAGCAATTTGCGATCGCCCCTGGCACTGAAATGAGCATTTTACACAAGCTGAGTAGTCTTATTAACCCAGTCCTGAACTGGCAATTTGATCAAATTGTAGCTAAGGTTCGTGCAGGTAAAAAATAATGATGGAAGCCCTGAAATCGGAAAAATTAGCCTTCAAACCTGGTGCCTGGTTTCCTGGTGGTTGGTTTACGTTGAGTCTAATATTTCCCCTCTACTACGGTCTGCTTTCTATCTTCTTTGCGTTCAGTCATCCATACATTATTCAAGATGATGCCCGACAACACGTTGTTTGGCTCCAGCGCTTCATTCATCCACAGCTTTTTCCGAGTGACGTGATTGCAGATTATTACCGAGCGATCGCCCCTGTAGGATATACCACATTCTATGCATTCTTTGCAAAGCTCGGTATTGAACCCCTCTTACTGGCTAAAGTCATTCCGCTCTTCATTGGCTTAATCACGAGTATTTATGGATTCAAGTTATTCTTACAAATTTTGCCCATTCCATCCGCAGCCTTTTTGAGTACATTAATTCTTAATCAAACTATCTGGCTCAAAGATGATGTTATTTCTGCTAGTCCTAGAGCGTTTTTATATCCTCTTTTTGCCGCTTTTTTATATTTTTTGGTCAAACGCTCCACTGTTCCCTGTCTGATTACCATTCTGTTTCAAGGATTGCTATTTCCTCAGATCGCTTTTGTTTACTTAGGCGTTCTCACTGTTCGCTTATTTCAATGGCGCGATCGCTCCTTGCAGCTTTCTCAAAATCGTCAAGATTACCTAATATGGGGCTGGGGATTGGCGATCGCCCTAGCCGTTATTTTGCCCTTCTCATATCACCTAGCAGAGCTAGGAGCTACCTTTACCGTCGAGCAAATGAAAGCGATGCCAGAGTTTGGCACCCAGGGAAGAACCCGTTACTTTGGCGTGAGTCTGTTTGATTTTGTGATGAATGGGTCTAGCGGTATTCGTCCGCCCTTGCTGCCGCTGGTCATTTGGACAAGCTTAGGACTGCCGTTTCTGTTGAAATCTCAGCATTCGGTAAGCCGATTGATAACCCCAAAAATTAAGGTTCTGGCACAGATCTTAATAGCTTCATTGGGCTTATTTCTGTTAGCGCATCTTTTATTACCCAAGCTTTATTACCCTAATCGATACACCTATCACAGCTTGCGTTTTGTCATGGCGATCGCCGCTAGTATCGTCTTATTTGCTTGGCTCAAATCCGCTCAACTGTGGCTCACTCGAAGGCTATCTTCAAACAAAGACGCATTCACTCTTAAAGAAACGTGCTTAACAGGTTTAGCAGGATTGTTTATTGCGGCAAGCGTCTTAATTCCGGCAACGCCCGCGTTGGTATTTTTGGTAGAGTCTTGGAATGTTGGTAGCAATCCCGCAATTTACGAATTTTTAGCCGCTCAACCCAAAGACATTTTAATTGCATCTTTAGACGACGAAGCCGATAACATTCCAGCATTTGCCCAGCGATCGGTTCTAGTCAGTGGTGAGTTTGCTTTTGCGTTCCACGTCAATTATTATAGCGAAATGAAACAACGGGCAGAAGCAACGCTTAAGGCAGAATATAGCCCAAACTTGTCAGACGTGCAGCGTTTTATTCAACACTATGGTATCGATTTCTTTCTAGTCCACAAAGACTTTTTAAAACCTGAATATTTGTTGAGTAAAGTTTGGCTGGTCAATAGCTCTTTTCAAAATCAAGTGTTTGCCGCTGCTACCCACCTCCAAACAGGTAAAGCCCCTGCGCTGGCTGGAGCGTTGGAGCAGTGCGCGATCGCCACCACCGAGACTTTGCTGCTGCTAGATGCCCAGTGCGTTGGGTCAAGCAGCCTCTAATGGAGCGAGCGTTAACCCTGCGCGGCTAAGTTGCTGATGGTAAAGCTCGGCTTGCTCTTGTGGCCCGACCCAAACAATCGCCTGTCCTTCATTGTGGATCTGGTGGGTTAGCTCCCAGGCGCGATCGCTGGTCATATCAGGGACATATTTCATCAAGCATTCTGCTACATGGGGAAATGTATTGAAATCGTCGTTCAATACAATAATTTTGTAATTGGGGTAGGTTTTGGAAACTGTTTGACTGGCTTTGTCAGGGGCAAGAGTAGGCGCGGTTGCCATAGAGTAGGGTTGGGTGAGCAGTGGCATAGGCATAACAAGGGAAGAGCTTGAGAGAAGTACAGGATGATGATTTTCTCCATTTTAACAGCTTAAACAAGTTCAGCAGATCGGGGGCGAGAACCCGCTTCTTCATGAGCAACGTCAAGGCGACAGAAATCAACTGATGGGAATCAACCTATGAGTTTGTTTGAGAGGATGTCTGAGAAGTATCAAAAATTCTTACACTTGCCCCCCAACCCCCCATTTTGGGGCAGGACTTCTGCACCAGTCCTCCTTCAAAGTCCCCCAGAATTGGGGATTTAGGGGGCGGATCGGATAGCAATTTAGACTTCTCAGACATCCTCTGACGCGATCGCCAATTCCGCCAATTCCACATTTCTAGCAAAAAAAATTCGTATCCGCTTCATCAATTTGTTATGCCGCGATCGCCATCTTTATGGCTCATCAGCTTCAAAGGGTGCCAAATCTTGTGGTTGAGTAATTGTAATACTTGATATACCTGCAAAGTCACTTGGATTGAAGGTCAAAAGATGTGTAATTCCATTTGCAAGCATTGTTGCGACGATACGAGCATCATGGGTGCGCTTACCGAGTACTCGGTTAGTTGTGACTAAGTTCAGCCAATTTGGAAAAATCTGCGGAGATTCCTCCAACAATGGGAAACGGTCAAGAAGTTGGTCTATCTTGCTTCTGGTTTGTTCTACAGTCCAGCCTAAGCCATTGACTTGAGTTGGTCTTGTGGCAACAACCCAAAATTCGACAATTATTTGCGGCGCAAGTAAACATTCATCTGATCGCATGAGTAGACGAGAGATTGCATCCGTTGCAATCTGATGCCGTACATCGGAAGGATTGCAGAACCGCATAACAACATTGGTGTCAAGCAGATATGTTGTCATCGTAAATGGTATCGCGGCTAAAGGCTTCATCAGATAGACTCAAACCATTGCCAGGAAGTTGTGAAATCCAGGTACGAAACTCCCTAGATCTTTCTTCTGATGTTGCCCTTTGCCAAAACGGAGCAGACGATGCAGCTTCTTGTCTAGACTGAAACTCAATGAAGGCTATGAAATCAGCAATTCTCTTAAGTTTCTCATCGTTTAGGTTGTCTAATTTTTTTTTGAGGTCTTCTCGTAGCATAGGTAGACTTTGAGAAAATGGACATTTTTTATGGTAACCGATACGCTCCTACTCGTCTGGTTCAAACGCTGGCATCGCTTATCCTTAGAAGAGACTGCATCAAATGGATGCGATCGCCCAGATCCCCAATTCCACATCACCGCAACATGAATTTTTTTGTTCCCTGACTGAATGTTAAGTCTCACAGACACTCAATGAAATCTCAATCGTGACTTGCGCTTGTTTGAGAATGCCGCTTAATGTACCCACTTTCAGATCTTGATGTATGGGAACAACGCAACCAATTTTCCCATCTTCAGTTTCCTTTTTCATTACAACATGACTCCCTGCTTGACGAACTTGCTCAAATCCTAGACGTTCAAGTGGTTTCAGATAGAGAAAATTCTTCTAAAGAGAGCCGCGTTGCTTCTTTCAAACCTGCGATCGCCTGCTCGATCGTTTCTCCTTGATCCACTGTGCCAATCTCCGGACACTCAGCTATGTACATATCATCCTCTTGATAAAGAATGACTGTAAAGCTACGACTTTTCATAGTGTCTGCTCTCCAAAGCCTTCTCTAGAGAGCATAACATCACCCTTCTTCAGAATCTTGTGCCCCTTTATGCTGAGATGGGCGATCGCTCAACTATTCAATTCCACATCACTGGCAAAATGATTTCTCTCGTTCTTTGACTGAATGCTAAGAGGGAAGAAATTTAAATCAACCAAATAGCCGTACTCTTTGGTCGATCGCTCTCTTTCTGTCTAATAGATTGGTTCAGCGGCGACTAGTAACCTTTGCACCTCCACCAACATCTCTAAACTATCCGCTGCAACCGAATCGTTCGGTCGTGCTACTCCTCTTCAAACGCTCCATCAAATTCTGTAAGGGAGTCTTCTTCAATTTCAATTTCATCAACTGCATCATCAGTCAAGCCTAGCTCTTTCTTAGCAAAAACACGCCGCGCTCGCCTGTCTAGAATTTTGATGATATTAGTTCTATCTTCTTTAATAGATTCAATATCTTCTTTTTGAATTAGCACCATATAGTAGCGAGACACTTCCATCATACGATAGGCGTATTGAAAAGCATCTTTAGTAAACTCTCCAGTTGTTACAACCATGACTACATCAGCACCCGTTACAAAGGTCATACCAACTTCTTTAGCTAGTACCTCAACATCAACTCTTTTAGTGTTTTTACACTGAATCTGCCAACGGTGATATACAAAGCGATCTGACGCTGCTAACACGTCAACCTCTCCTTGTCCTGTTTCATAATCTCGTTTTCGCCATTTAGTGAATCGCAGGCTAGTCAAACGGATCATCCAAATCGCCAAAAGTTCTAGGGCTTTACCCTTAACATGCTTATCAGAATCTTCTAAGTCGCCAACAACATCTTCAAAGCTACGGCTCAACTCAGTTTGTGAGATTTCCGTCATGTCTGCGATGGATTCCAGCAGCTTAGACAATAATTCTCGCTGAGCTTTTTCTGTAAGCTTGACAAGATTAGGTTTGGCTCCACGCCCACCAGTAGTTTTCTCAGTTTCAATAAGCCCCGCATCCGTCAATGGCTGAATGATATCGTTGACAAATGATTTTGAAGGGAACCTAACTTTGTAAACGCTAACTGCATAATTGGCAATATCATTCCACTTAGTCAGTTCTGTGATGCTCATGTGGAGCATTGCTAATAGAAAATACTTTTGTTCTGAAGTAAGGGTGTAAACTTCATCAATGTAGTCTTTATCAAGCTCTAGAATGTCATACACTCTGTCCCAATTAATCTCATAAGCTTTCTCAAATACTCCAGCTTCTTGTAACCATTGCCTCATAGTGCTGACATAAATAGCGTTTGGAGATAACGAATAACCCATCTCTTGAAGTTCATAGCCGATCAGATCTAACTTGGGTTTATCTCCTCGGCTGTTGATTGCTTCAACTGCTTTCAACAAAGACATTCCTGTTAAGTTAGTCAGGATGTGACGGGCAAAAATGTTGGCAGCTTCATTAGGATCATTTTGATCCTCAAAAATTGCACGACCAAGATCTGTTACTTCATACTGCCAATCATCATCACCAATAGACTCCACTAACTTGTAAGCACGGAGTGATAGGAATGTATTCATCGCAAGTTTGCTACGATTCTCTCCTTTCTGTAAGTCATTCTGCGCTGAATGACTAGAATAGTAACGAGTAGAAATTGCATCTTGTAGCGCACGACGATCTGGTTGACACTCCATGCAGAGTTTCACCAACTCAGGCAGATTCATTGTTTTAGGCTCAAACTGATGCCCATAAGTGAACCTGAGCTTTTTCTCTATCATGCCGTCAATCTCCGATTGAAATAGGTTTAACTGATGTAGGCTGTTTGAACTATCTGTTTCAGGCACAATCTTGATGGAAGCAGGAGCAAACTTTAAAGCTTGTGCCTTGAGCGCTTTTCTATCTATTAGTGGAGTAACAACTAACGGCGCGTTCTCCTCAAATCGGAACTGCGATGCCTGGATATAGTTCTCATCTAGCTCAAACGCTAACCAACGGCGATCGAGCGTTTCAGCAACTCTCCCTGTAGTATTTGAGCCAGCAAATGGATCTAAAACTAAATCACCAGGTTCAGTACAAAGTCCAATCACAAACTCTGGTAAAGCCTGCGGAAATCGGGCAGGATGAGCTTTAATACCTACTTCCTTGCAGCGACGTTGATAATAGTCATTTGAAGCAGTATTGGAAGCTGAAATAACATTTACTGGCTGTGCCAAATCATGATTTAAAATCCAATCAAACTCCGCTAATACTGGCTTACCAACTGACGCAAATGATCCAAAGTCGTCATCAATAATGATATTGGGAGGAATAGCACCGCCACGATCGTTCTGAAATTTAGTTGAAATGTCATGCCCTGATGGTCTTAGTTTCGCATCATACCCATTTTTTAATAGATTTTTCATTGCCTCACTGTACGGGCGCAAAACTTGCCTATTATTCGCCTTGGGATGAGGTTCTTTTGAGAGCCACCACACAGTATTCACTGCGTCTTTCACTCTTTCCCTACGTACAGTGACCCATTCAGCAGGGGTAGGGAGTTTTGCTGGGTTGTACCAAAAAAGCTCCTGAGCAAGGAAAAAACCTAGCCCTCCTTGCGATTTGGGTTTACAGAGATCTATTACTAACTCGAAGTGATACATTGAGCGCACGGGAAACCCTTTAAACCACGTACCGCCAATGTCTACTATCAACGATCCTCTAGGCTTGAGAATGCGGTAGAACTCATGAGCAAATGCCTTGAACCACTCAACATAGGCATGAGCGTCTACGTTCCCGTACTCTTTCTTTCTGACTAAAGCAAAAGGTGGGGATGTACAAATTAGGTCTATACTCGCGTCGGGTAAGTCTGCCATCAGTTCTAAGCTATTGCCCAAATACGCTGCACCCAATTGGGTTGTGTAGTAAGACTCACGATTAATTCCAATAGGGTTATCAAACTTAGACAGCCTTTGCACGATTGCGTTTCCCCACGACAACTTCAGAAGGAAAGGATACCAGACTTTTTCAAAATCCAGTGTTAATTTTAACGTACAAATGTACTCTCTTTTTCCGAGGCGTGATTAGGACAGGTATTTTTCGACTACATTCTTACCGATAACCTAAGCGTTAAACTACTTTTTAGAAAGAAGATCTTTGCCCACTACCCTAGATCAGATAGGTTGGTAGATAAACTCTGCATATCATCCTAGTAGAGTAAAAACTTAGTTTTGCAACATCCGATGCCAGCAAAAGCTGAGTAGTCTATCGGCATTTTGAATAATACGTTGCAGAACTTTCCATTAGTCTACTAGTCAAAATCACCAAGTAACTCCCCCGTTCCTTCAACCACTTCCCCGATCGCCCAAGCCGATATTCCTTGAGCCTCAAACCACTGAATCGTCGCCCTTACTCCACTAGGCGGCACCAGTAGCACAAACCCAATGCCCATATTAAACGTGTTGAACATATCCTTCGGTGCAACTTCGCCTTGCTGCGCTAACCAATCAAAAATTGGCAAAGGCAACCAACTCTGAGTATCGATTTGCACCGATTGATTTACGCCTAAACATCGAGGTAAATTCTCAGGCAATCCACCGCCCGTGATATGCGCCATACCATGAATTTCTAGCCCCGCTTTACGAGCAGATAGGACGGGTTTAACGTAAATGCGAGTGGGAGTCAGCAGCGTTTCGCCCAGGGTTTGAGTAAAAGCAGGAGGACGATCTTGTAAAGATACCTGTAAGGGATCGCTTAACTTGACCATCTCCACAATCTTACGGACTAAACTAAAGCCATTGCTGTGAACACCAGAACTTGCCAGCCCGATCGCCACATCACCTATTTTTACCTGAGAGCCATCCAAAATCTGACTCTTCTCCACAATGCCGACACAAAACCCCGCCAAATCATACTCGCCAGGCTGGTAAAATCCAGGCATTTCAGCCGTCTCGCCGCCCAGGAGAGAACAACCGGACTGCCGACAGCCTTCTGTAATTCCAGAAACGACCTCGGTTAGCTGTTGTGGATTGAGCCGACTGGTAGCTAAATAATCGAGAAAAAACAACGGCTCTGCGCCACAGGTCAGAACATCGTTGACGCACATTGCCACCAAATCAATCCCCACTGTGTCGTGGCGATCGCACTGTTGCGCCAACTTCAGCTTCGTGCCTACCCCATCGGTGCCAGACACTAACACAGGTTCCTGGTAGCCGCTGGGCAACTGAAACATTCCACTAAAGCCGCCAAATCCGCCCAACACTTCTGGACGACGGGTACTTTCTACTAAACCGCGAATTTGTTGTACAAACGCCCGCCCCGCTTCAACATCGACCCCTGCTTCCCGATAATCCATGTCTTGGCAACCACGCATCCAGAATAAGACGCTTAATTATGCACGCATTCAGAATAAGCCGTCAATTATATCCAATGCCTTAGCGAACATTTAGTGGCGATCGCGTCCCAAGCCATTCATAAACATTTGGTAGACTTCGTTGCGTGTTATAGCTGGGCTAGACGGACGAGGTGCAACATCAGAAGGTTTAACAAAGGCAGGACGACTCGAAAGATCGACATAGGCAGCATTGATTTCCTTAAACCGCTCCTCCGCATCACGACTCCCCGGATTCAAATCAGGGTGGTACTGGCGAGCCAGATGGCGATAAGCAGTTTTTATTTCATCCAATGAGGCGGTTCGGCTCACTCCTAAAACTGCGTAATATCCCTGAGTTTTCTGTCCGTATTGTTGAACCATCTGAATTACAACCCAAAAACTACTGAATCTCTTGGCATTGTAAGGGGTAAAAGATTGTAGATACTCTAAGAAAAGTGAAAAATTGTAAAGTTTCGGTTGTTTTTGAATGATTAATCTATCATCTGTGCTTTCAGATAAAAGTTTGCAGAAAGTCAACTCCCCAAAGGATCTTTTTAGTAAACCGATATACTATGTCCAATGATGACTTTTGCCTTTCTTGTACCTCCCCGTGTCCCTGCACTCCTCTTCTCGGCTTCCCAACCAACGATGGCAAATTGCCCCATCTCAACCAGAGAAGGCATCACAGCTTGCGGCGACTACTCAATTGCCGCTGCTATTGACGCAAGTGTTGATGAATCGGGGCATTAGTACACCTGAAGAAGCTCTGACGTTTCTCAACCCAGATCTCCTGGTTTTGCCGTCACCCCTGGAAGATTTTCCTGATTTGGCGATCGCCCTGGAACTTTTGCTAGTGGCGATCGAGTCTCAGCAGTCGATCGCCATCTGCGGCGACTACGATGCCGACGGCATGACCAGCACCGCTCTCCTACTGCGCGCCCTCCGCTACCTGGGCGCACGGGTAGACTACGCCATCCCTAGCCGAATGCAAGAGGGCTACGGCATCAATCGGCGCATTGTCGAAGAATTTCATGCCGAGGGCGTTGAATTGATTTTGACAGTTGATAACGGCATTTCTGCCTACGAGCCGATCGCCAGAGCCAGGGAACTGGGCGTGAATGTGATTATTACCGATCATCATGACGTTCCTCTCAAAATTCCGCCCGCTAATGCTATTCTCAATCCTAAACTCATTGCCGAAGACTCTCCCTATCGCTGTGTTGCCGGAGTGGGAGTCGCTTATATTTTGGCAATTTGTTTAGCGGAAAGCTTAGGTAAATCCCAAGATTTAATCTCGCCTCTATTAGAGTTATTCACACTAGGAACGATCGCCGACCTGGCACCTCTTACAGGCGTAAATCGGCGCTGGGTGCAGCTTGGCTTAAAGCTCTTGCCTAAATCACAAATTACGGGTGTTCAAGCCCTTGTTCAAATCTCAGGATTAAGCAGTGAAAAATCGCTCAAGCCTGAGGCGATCGGGTTTCGGTTAGGGCCTCGTATTAATGCTATCGGTCGCATTGCTGATCCTCAAATTATTATTGAACTATTTACGACAGAGGATGAAGGACAAGCGCTAGAATTAGCGATGAAGTGTGAGCAAGTAAACAAGCTGCGGCAACGGCTTTGCGAGCTAATTGAACAAGAAGCGATCGCTTGGTGTGAACAAAGTCAAATTGATTTGAAAAAAGAACGGGTGCTGCTGATCGTTCAACCCGGATGGCACCACGGTGTGATTGGTATTGTTGCATCGCGTTTGTTAGAAAGATACGGTGTGCCCGTGTTCATCGGTACGTACGAAGAAAACGATCCAGAGCGTATTCGAGGATCGGCACGGGGCATTCCAGAGTTTAATATTTTTGAGGCGTTGGAGTTCTGCGATGATCTGCTAGACAAGTATGGCGGACACCGGGCAGCAGGCGGTTTTTCTTTTCCGGCGCAGAATTTGGACGCAGTGCGATCGCGCTTGAGCGAATTTGCCAATCAACATCTCCAACTCGAACATCTTAAACCTCTCGTCAAAATTGACGCTGAAGCCGAGCTTAGCGATATCACCTTAGCCCTCTACGAAAAAATCGATGAACTGCATCCTTGCGGCATGGAAAACCCTGATCCAGTCTTTTGGACTTCTAATGTGCGCGTCGTAGAACAGCAGGCGATCGGGCAGAATCAGGCGCATTTGAAGGTGCTATTGGCGAAAGGTGGCGGAGCAGGTATTAAAGCGATCGCTTGGCGTTGGGGCGAATATCGTCCTATTCCCAGCCTGGTGGATGTAGCATACCGATTACGGCTGAATGAATGGAACGGAACAAAGTCGGTAGAACTAGAATTAGTCGGTATTCGCTTACCCAGTGAAATATCTCAACCTGAATTATTAGTCAAGTCTGTTGAAGCAAACAAACCTGCCTTAGCGAAGGTAGAATTCTACTACGATACGCTGCCTTATCTATGCAGTATTTCACAGGTTGGTGAATCGAAAGAGCTACGCATCAGAAATCCTGAGGGACAAATTCTAGCTATTCAGCCGCAGCAAAAGCGAGGATTGCTGGGCACCTGTCGAAAAGATGCGAAAGAGATTGATATTTCGCAGCCTCATTACTTCAATTTGATCCAAGCTGCGTTAACCGCCTTAGAACTGATCGAGCAAGGGCAACGGATTCAAGAAAAAGAATGGCTCATTGCTGAGAAAGATCAGAAAATTGCTCAACTCAGTGAACAGTTAAATCAACAGGTACGATCGCCCAAACCTCTCACCGAAGAACCCACTCATCCAACCATATCGCAACTGGCTGAAATTCCTGCTGAACCCGAAACGCCTCAGCCCTCGTCACCCGAAAAGATTCTCAACTCGTCGCCTTGGCTCTGCCTCAGTGCCGAGAGCCAAAAGGATTTAATTGCCGCCTGCAAACTTGCCAACGCGATCGAATCACCCGATCCTGTCGCCGCTGCCGTGCTACTCTGTGACGCTGTAGAGCGTGACGTTGTTCAAGCGTTATTCAAAAAGCTCTATCAATTTTTGAAAGATCAAGGGATTTCAGAATTGGGCGGAATTCCCATCAAAGCTCGCAAAAAATACACGCTGGAGGTTTTACCGTCACTGCTGTCTCCAGAATGGCGATCGCTCCACCTCGACAAGCTAGCGCAACCAGAACTTCCCACCGATTTGTATGCAATTGTGACCGTTAAAGAAATGAGTGAGGGCGATCGCCAACTCCTCCAAAATTTTCTGGCTCAGTGGGATTATCCGATTGCCTCATGGCTACTGAATCAGTCTGCCGAAGCCGCTTCCAGGATTGACCAAATCTACAAGCTCAGAATGGCGGCAACGGTTGGAGCGATCGGGGCATGGCAGTTTGAACTGTTGCGGAGTTTGGTGACAGGAGAGGCGTTACTGAAGTAGGCAACGAAAATATTCGTATTTAGTAGGTAATGATTATCAGTTCTATTTATTTCGGATTTGCCGCTCAAAGTTTAGTGGGTTAATCTAACTTCAGTTTAAACGTTGGCAGGCATTTTTCAGTAAGCTCTCTATCTGAATCTCAATCTCAGCTAAATTGTGTGGCAATCACCTATTTTTTTATCTTTACTTATAGAGGATGTCTGAGAAATATCAAAGATTCTTACACTCGCCCCCTAAATCCCCCATTTTGGGGGACTTCCGAGCCACTCCTTCTTCAAAGTCCCCCAAAATGGGGGATTTAGGGGGCGGATTGGATAGCAACCTAGACTTCTCAGACATCCTCTAAGGTCAATACCGAATGCGTGGATCAATATAAGCATTGAGAATATCGATCGCAATACTAGCGATCGCCACAATGATTGCAAAAAACACCATAATGCCCTGCACCACTGGATAATCTCGCGCTGAAATAGCTTCGTACAGACGATTCGCCAATCCGGGCCACGAAAACGTCACCTCAGTGAGCACCGCTCCCCCTAATAGCGAAGCGATCGTTAACCCTAATACCGTAATTACCGGAATCATTGCATTTTTTAACGCATGAGCCACTACAATTCGGACCTCAGGAATACCGCGTGCGCGCGCCGCCTCCACATAATCCGACTTCAAAGTTTGCTTGAGATTTACCCGCACCATCCGTTCAAAAATACCGCTGAGCAGAATACCCAAGGTTAAACTGGGTAACGCCAGATGATACAAGCTGGCAAAAAATTGTTCAAAGTTGCCATTCAACAGACTATCAATTACATATAGACCAGTTAACGGCGGCGGCGGTTGCAGGCTCAGGGGAAAGCGGCTACCAATGGGAAACCACTGAAGTTGAACGGCAAAAATAAGCTGCAAGATCATGCCAAACCAGTACATTGGAACAGCATAGGTAATGATGCCAAACAAACGACTGCCGACATCAAATGATGTATTTGGCTTTGCAGCGGCGATCGCACCTAAAGTCATCCCTACTACCGCCGCCACAACCATACTCAACACCGTCAACTCCACCGTCGCTGGAAAATGTTGCCCAATAATTTCCCAAACCGACTGTCCTTGACTCGTCAAAGAAGTTCCTAAATCTAGCCGCAATAAACTCCCCAAATATTTCAAATACTGCACTCCTAAAGGCAAATCCAGACCCAACTGAGTCCGCAAAGCCTCCCGCGCACTCTCAGGCGCACGAGGCCCCAGCAACACGTCCACCGGATCACCGGGAGTTGCCCGCAGCAGTAAAAAAATCAACGATGTAATCGTCAAGATCATTAGTGGCGCAAACAAAACCCGAGACAAAATATAGTAACGAAGCGCAGTCGATCGTGAAGACATAGGAGAGTGACTAGGAGATGAGGGATAAACAAAATTATTTTTTAATTTGCCATAGCAAGAACTGCTGCGTCGGTTGAATTGCCACGCCCTGAACCGTTGGCTGTGCAAAGATATAATCCTTGTTTTGCCATAAAGGAATGTAAGGGACATCCTCTGCCAAAAGATCTTGCAATTTTATAAACAATGCATTTCGGGCTTCTGGCTTCTGTTCGGCTCTCTGTTGCCGAATCAATTCATTTGCCCGATCGCCAAAGTAAAATGATCCGCCCAGCTGACTTTGCCCTTGCTCACAGCCTTCTGTCACAGAACCCTTCTCACAATCCATAAACGGCTGAATATAAGTATCTGCATCATAGAAATCAGGATACCAATCGAGTAGTGTACTCGGATAAGTTCCCTGATCTAAATTAGCCAATAGCGTTGCCGTTTCAATGGTATTAGGAATCACATTGACAATTCCCTTAAGATTTTGCTCAATAGAAGCCTTCAGCGTGGTCGCCACTAAATTCCGTACTGTGGAATTAGAGGAATACCAGATTTCTAAATTCAGCGGATTAGACTGGTTAATTCCTGCTTCTGCCAACAGCGCTTTGGCTTTAACAAAATCACCGTCTCCATATTTGTCTTTAAAGACAGGCTTGTAGAGCGGAAAGTTTTTGGGCAGCAAGCTGTAAAGCAATTCTGCTTGCCCTTGAAAAACCCTCTGGTTGAGCAAATTGCGATCGATCATCGCCGCGATCGCTTGTCGCACTTTGACGTTTTCCAATGGCTTGCTTCTCATGTTCAACGTCATAAAATTAGTTGAAGTCGTTCCCGCCTCCACCACCTGCCAACCACCCTGTTTCGCCCCATCAACCAAACTGCGAATTTGGTCTGGATCAAGCGTTTGATAGGCAATATCTAAACCTTTCGTTTTGAAGGTATTGAATAAGTTTGCTGGACTACTGATAATTTGGATATCAATCCCTTTGTTCGCAGGTTTCTCGCCCCAATACCCTTCGTAAGGGTCAAGTCGAATAGAAGTTGGCGAAAACTGCGCCAGTTTGTAAGGGCCTGTACCAATAAAGGTCGTCGGCTTAAATTTACCAGCCCCCGACTCATAGGCTGTAGGCGGCACCGGAGTGATGCCCGAAAAAGCCAGGAGCGATGGGAATGCCGCGAAGGGTTCCTTCAACACGATCGTCAGTTCATCTGCCCCTGAAGCCTTTGCCGAAGCGACCTTTTCAGATAGCAAGAATGCTGGGGCTCCACTGTTTGTCATGAAGCGATTGATAGAGAACGCCATTGCTTCTGCATCAAAGGAGCTACCATCGTGAAACGTAACCCCTGTGCGGAGCGGAATTGTGTAGGTTAACCCATCAGCACTAACCTTGGGCAGAGCAGTCGCCAACTGAGGAACGAGATCAGTAGTGCCAGGTTTGTAAGTATAGAGGCGATCGCCCATATTGCTTAGCAAAATGCCTGGAAACAATTGATACGCATCAGCCGGATCGAGAGTGGTTGCCTTCAGCGTTGTGCCCATGGTCACTCGACCCGTGCTAGAGGTAGTAGATGTGGCGTTGGGCGATCGTTGTCCCCCGCAACTAACCCCCAACAACAAACATAGGCTAAACAGACTGAGGAACTTCACAAACCTATTCATCTAACCACCCCTCATCCTTTTGACGATTTAATATCGGTTATCTATTAAGCTGACAGTAGCAAATGCTAGCTCAGACTCCACACATTGATTCAGAATGAATCGACTAAAAGAGGTTAAATCAGTCAGATCTGAGAAATTTTACAAATCTTGACGTTCAGGATTACGCCCCTATAAGAAGATTAATCATAACAAAGCGTATAAACCACCTGAAGAGCCAAATTGGGTAGTGCGTTAAAGCACGCCCACTGCTGTGGTTTCTCCAGCAGGCGATGGGGCAACCTTCCGCAATCCTGTAGGCAATGCTCGGACTCGGCTGGGTGTGGATGCCAGCGCGGGCGGTAAGGTCTATCGCATTGAGGTCACGGGTTATCGGGCAAAAGCAGTCAATTCTGTCTCTAAATTCCGTCGCAGTAACCAGGTTTATTTGGTGCCTTACGATAAGCTATCGCAAGAATACCAACGGATTCATCAACAAGGCGGCATCATTGCGAGTGTGACAGCCGTTTAAGCAAACGGTTTGAGTTGAGAGAGTAAGGTTTTCTTCGGTTGGAGAACCTTATATCTTGCTATGTTATGGAAAGCCAGCGGTTAACAAGTGCAGAATCGTTGCTGCGAAACGGGGATATCACGGTCAGAATATTTGTACGAGCGATCGCCCAGTCTGAACTTTACCGTTCACTGTTTTTTGACAATTCTTCTCCTTACCGTTTTATTGAACTGAACTTTAAGCATCTCTTAGGGCGTGCGCCCCAAGATCAAGCCAAAATTTCTGAGCATATCCAGACCTACAACACTCATAGCTACGAGGCTGAAATTGACTCGTATATCGACAGTAATGAATATGCAGAAAGCTTTGGTGAAAACGTGGTGCCTTTTCCAACAGGCAACCGTACTCAAACAGGTAGCACCAACGTTAACTTCAACCGTACATTTGCTCTCATGCGCGGCCCTGCGCTTTGACAAACGGGAGAGTTTTTCCCATGAAGTCCCAGCTATCTCCTAGCATTCCCCTAATTCTAGAACCCGATCAAGCTAGAATGCTACCGCCAGAAGCTCAGAAAAAAATGTAATGTTGGATTAGAAACCGCCCCTTAATTTGTTCGGGCAACTTTGTCTTTGAAACTGTAGACTTTAGCGCGGTCGATCGCTTTTCTACTTGTGTCGCCTCTTTAGGTGGCACCGTGATTTCGGTAGATCCCGTAGACAAGATTTGGATGGGTGACCGTCGGCAAGTGCTGCTCTATCGAGCTAAGGCAAGTTTGCACGCGCCTTGCCACACCCTCAAGCAATATTGGTTAAAGTACGGCAGTTTTCGGACTCGGTTTGATAGTCAGGTGTAAGACATCCTGGCTGGGTCTTATCTGTTACCATGGCAAGATAATCTGCCTAACGCTGCTTAACTTTCTATGCCACATCAACGCCCCCTTGGGTTAATTGCAATTGTCGTCTACAAGGCTTTCTTTGCCGTGGTGTTTATGGTGGCATCAGTGGCAATCTTTTTAGCCCTCAAGAACTATGAAGCGATCGCCCAATTTGCCGAAACCTACACCCCCGAGACACAGATTGGCTTTGTTGATTGGGGTTTAGACAAAGTATTAAAGCTTGATCCCCGCACCCTGCAATTTAGCGGGCTTGCAACCGGGATTTATGGTGCGGTCACGGCTGTAGAGGCGATCGGGCTATGGCAGCAAAAGACCTGGGCACATTTTCTAGTCATTACTCTAGTCGGCCTCGGCATTCCCCCTGAAATTTATGAGCTAATCCGCGAAGCTAGCTTGATCAAGCTGTTGGTTTTTGTCATTAATGTAGGGGTTTTAAGCTACCTAATTTATACTTTTCCTCGAAAAGAAGCCCAGCCTAAATAATGCTTCTCCCCACCTCATAAAATCCATCTAGAATCGAGTCGAGCCTGATGAACATTCAATCCTGATGAACATTCAATTCAGTGATTTTATCGCGTCAGTTCTTCTAATGGGGTGTTGCTGAACGGGTAATACGAAGCGATCGCTCAGTGCTTTTCTGGCGTTGCTTGAGTTGCCATCGTAAAACTTGGAATTTACCTAAGACTGACTATCATAGGAAGACCCCCAGCCCTCTCGACCTCCCGTGATTCATCGTAAATTTCGTTGGCTTCGTTGCTTCTCCATCCGTCGCATCCTGTTAGCCGGACTCAGCGTCGCGATCGTCACTGCCCTCCTCTCTATTCTTCTCATCCTTCCCTGGCGCTGGCTCCCCCTCCCCACCTCCAGTTTCATGCTGCAATCGGTCTTCCAAAACAAGCAAGCCTACCAATACCGCTGGACATCTTACAGCCAAATTTCTCCAGAGATGTCTTTAGCCGCGATCGCTGGAGAAGATCAACAATTTCCGACCCACCACGGGTTCGACTGGGAAGCCCTCCAGCAAGCCATCACCGACTACAACCAAGGTAGCGACCTAAGAGGCGCTAGTACCATTAGCCAGCAGGTCGCCAAAAATCTCTATCTCTGGTCAGGGCGTAGCCTCTTTCGCAAAGCCCTAGAAGCCTGGTTCACTGTTCTCATTGAATGGCTTTGGAGCAAGCAACGAATCTTAGAAATCTACCTGAACATTGCCCAATTCAGCACCCAGATCTTTGGAGTCGAGGCGGCTAGCCAGCAATTTTTTGCCCATCCTGCTAGCCAACTTAACCGCGAAGAAGCGGCTCTCCTCGCCGCCGTTTTACCAGGGCCCGAACTCTACCAGGTTGACCAACCCTCTTCGGTAGTCCTCGATCGCCAATACTGGATTTTGCGCCAAATGGAGCAATTGGGAGGAGTTAGCTATCTCAACAATATTCAATAAAATATTCATTAAAAACACAGACTCAAAAACATAGACTCATTAATCGAGCTAGCTAACTCATAAAAGCTGCGATTGCTATTTCAGTTTTTCGCCAGCCTGTGTCTTTTTAAGAAGGCTCAATTGCTTCTGCCATTGGATAGATGTAGTTCTGTTCGTCTCATTCTAGATTATCTATATCCTAGAGTATTATGCAGGTAAGCCTTTCTAATGAGCTATTCTCCTGATTTGCTAAAAGGTCAAACTGCCTTAGTAACGGGTTCAAGTTCTGGTATTGGTGAGGCAGCCGCTCGAAATCTGTCGAAAGCAGGCGCTTCTGTGGTCATTAATTACAACTCTGGTTCAGAAGAAGCGGAAAAGATCGTTGATGATATTCGATCGCAGGGCGGGAAAGCGATCGCCATTGGAGCGAACGTGGCAAAAGAAGAGGACGTTCTCTCTCTGTTTGCTCAAACCTATCAGGAGTTTGGAACGATCGATATTTTAGTCAACAATGCAGGAATACAAAAAGATGCTGCATTAGTGGATATGACAATTGATCAATGGAATTCGGTAATAGATGTTAACTTGACGGGACAATTTTTGTGCGCACGCGAAGCTGCAAAAGAATTCCTAAGACGAGGAGTCAATCCTGACATCTCTTGTGCGGCAGGGAAAATTATTTGTATTAGCTCGGTGCATGAAGTTATTCCTTGGGCAGGTCACGTTAATTATGCTGCTAGTAAAGGCGGAATTAATATGATGATGAAAAGTATTGCTCAAGAGCTTGCGCCGCATAAAATTCGTGTCAACAGCATTGCCCCCGGAGCGATCGCCACTCCAATTAACGAAGCAGAGCGAGATACGCCAAAGGAAAAAGCAGATTTACTCAAACTAATTCCCTATAATCGCATTGGAGTGCCGGACGATATTGGCAAAGCAGTAGTGTGGCTTGCCTCGGATGAATCAGACTATGTGCATGGCACGACTTTGTTTATAGATGGTGGGATGACCTTGTATCCAGAATTTGCACATGGTGGGTAAATTTATCTAATCTAGTTTTTATCAATCTTGGTAAGTCTCAATGAATGTAAATTAGTATCTTAGCGAAAAGGATTTTGCACAACTGATTACACTATTTCACAAGCAAATTTACCTGAGTAGCGTTTTATAAATATCCTATAAGTAGCGATCGCCCCTACCGTTAAGCAGGAGCGATCGCTGAATCACTTAATTGACTCAATTAAAAAGGCAAGGCTGAGAGAATGGTTCCAGCTAAGGTCGCCAATAGATCATCACCCTTGCTGACCAGTGTGTTACCACCGCTCAGAGTTAATTGCACATCAGCTACAGCCAAGCCTGTGCCAAGCTTGAACCTAGCATCAGAATTAAAGCCGTTGACGGTCAACGATCCAACACCTGCATTTAAAGTGAAGGTGTTCTTACCACCGCTTAAAACAGTAACGGTATCTTCGCCAACACCTGTATCAATCATGTTGTTACTGGAAACCACATAGATAGTGTCATTGCCTGCACTGCCCCGGATGTTGTTGCCAGAACCCGCAAAAAGAATATCGTTGCCGAAAACCGCACTCAAACCTGCCAGCCCAACTCTTGGATCAACATTGAGCGGCTGATCCAATGTCAACAGAATTTGCTCGTTATTATCGATCGCCGGAGGTCTACCGACCGAGAACGGATAGTTGTTGTCGTTAGCAACCAAGATTGTCTGAGAGTCAATTACCAATACATTCTCAATGGTCTGAAATGGCATCTTGTAAGTGGTGCTACCGTCTTGATTGAGATCCTGAGGATCAGCAATGTTCAACAGATCTGCAACCTCTTCTTTTGCCACGTAGCCGTTGGCATCCTTTTTCGAGAAATCTACCTTGTAGATTTTCTTGAATTTTGCAGCATCAGCCTGGTTATTATCCCGTTCAATCACCAGGTACTCATTGTTATTCACAACGGTAATATCCCCGATCGCATTCGCAGGATTTTCCAGTTTGTAATATCCCACCAATCCTTCATATTTTTTAGAAGTCACATCGTACTGGTGAATCCGCAGAGCATTGCTAGGATCACCAACTACAGAGCCTTCTAGCAGAGGATACAGCTTCGTTTTATCGGCATTGATCGCCATTCCCTCGAAGCCTCTAGAGCCGCCTAGATTCGCGAGTTGTGTTCCTGCCAGGACAGCCGGGTTATCGGGCGATCGCACTTGATCGGCAGCAGCCTGATCTCTCACTTTATCTCCGGTTGCGGGGAAATCAGTAAAGAAAGCATCCACACCCAATGAAATAAACTGTCTGTACTCCGCCTCAGGATTACCGTTGTAATCTGCTGCTAAATACTGAGGTTCATTTCTAAACGTGTAAGGATGAACTTGCAAACCTGCGCTGTGGGCATCCTGGATTAGCGTTGTTGGCGCAGTTGTTGTCTTGTCGGCATCATTCACCAATCCATCTTTGTTGACATCATCCGCTTTGCCATCGCCGTCCGCATCTGTTCCCTTCACCGAAACAATCATGCGTTTCCAAGGGCCAATTCCATCGGCGTAGGTCGCAATTTCTTTCAGTCCCTCAGGCGATCGCAAATCTCCATATGTCCGTTGATCACCACTCACCACAAAATCAGCCGGACGAGTTTCAATCAGCGTTCCATCCAAGGCTATATCTGCGGCATCAAAAAGCTGCACCAAAGGCGCGTCAATCAGTGTATTCAACTCCTTCAGGTTCCCAACCTCGAAAGATTGAATAAAGACCGCAGAACCCTTTTTATCCAGCCCATTTGTCTTCAAAATTTCAACCAACGGCTCTTCCAACGAAAGCCCAATTGAATCGTGATAAGTCGGATGCTTCGTTTCAGGATAAATTCCAATCGTCCGCCCTGTCTCAATACTCTTCTGCTTTGCCAGATCAATAATTTCTTGCAGCGTTGGAACTTCAAACTGACCGTTGAAAGATTGATCCCTAAACGGCAACCGCTCGATCGCCCGCAAAGTCTTGATTTCTGCCAACGTGAAATCTTCAGCAAACCAGCCCGTGAAAGACGTTCCGTCAATGATTTTGGTCGCCTTACGGTCTGCAAATTCTGGACGCAAAGCCACGTCCGTTGTCCCAGAAATCTCGTTTTCATGACGCGCAACCAGCACGCCGTCTTTTGTAGAAACTAAATCTGGCTCAATAAAATCAGCGCCCTGGGCGATCGCCAATTCATAGGAAGCCAGCGTATGTTCTGGACGCTCACCGCTTGCGCCCCGATGTCCTAGCACCAAAGGCACTTGACCATTCAACGTCTTAAAATTAGCGAAATTAGGAGTGGCGATCGGAGCCTCCAACAGTTTGCCAGACGTGTCAAAATGCAGTAAATAAGGGCCAAACTCATCCCCCACCCAAATCGTGCCATCTGCTGCTAACACAAACGACTCAATATCAAAGTCTGCTCCAGTTAGCAAGCGCTCTGCCGTTCCATCATTCGTAATCTTGAAGGGAACCTTCTGATCAGGGTCAGCAAGCTGGATAAAGTTGCCTACAGTGACGCTGCCATCACCCGCTTCCACACCCCGATAATTGGGGTCAACTTGGTAAATTCGTAGCAAAAAATCTGAACTATTTGCCTTAGCACCAAACCCATTGTCCGCCAAAAACCAAAACGAATCTTGATCAGCAAATTGCACTCCGCTAAAACCTTGTACAGGCTGACCTGCAAAAGGAGTAGTCCGGTTAGTCGTCGTAATATCCTTACCCGACTGAGGTCCAGCCGCAAAGGTATCCGCAGGTAGAGAAGCAAATCCTTTAAGTTCTGTCATGTTGTCAATTCAGGGAGTAAAATGCACAAACAAAAAATACGGTGACTCGTGTGTCACCGATCACACTTAGGAACAAGTAATCCATACACCCTGCCTACGATGCCAACACAGCATCCCATCACAACATTAAGAACGTGCTATTGAATCGACAAGAATAGATTTAGGTTAGATTAATAACTGATATAAAACACAGTTAAGCAACAACCTGAACACAGGTTTAGCAACGGTTTAGACATTACTATATGAAAAGTTACATTCTCTTGAAGCTCTCTGTCTTCAGAAGATGTAGGGAAAGTAGACCGTTAAACTAAACTCAGATGTGGCATTGCAAAAATTTGAACAGGCGCGATCGTCAGAAGAGGACAAAGCGTTTGCCTCAAGATCTAAGTTTTACTGCCAGCGCATTAAAACTATATTTACAAAAGAATCCAAACTCACAGCGATCGTTAGGTTATCAACAGTGATGTGCTGTACTTTAATCTCAACAATTGACGGATTAAATTGACGGATTAAACAGATCATGCGTCAATTTAATCGGGCATTGCTGAATTGCAGGATGAAAGTCTGGCTCCTCTGCCCTCGTAGGAAAGCCTAGGAGTTAGGTTAAGTCGGCAACGCACCGAGATAGCTCTTTCCTTAAGCCTTTTCCTGAAAGGAAAGGACTTTGAGCCGATTTATACTTTCATTTGGCAACGCCTAGAATCGCTTCCCTTCACGACCCTCATTGATGTATAAACGTTGGAAGGAATCTCAGCCCAAGTTACTTACTGAAGACCCTTCGCTGTGTAAGTTTTTTCTTCAATCTCCCCTAATTGACCCATCGTTGTGGCTTCTCCCTTGTTAAAAGCAACCGAAACGCCTCCCGCATTCCCTGAAGAGATGATAATAGACTCCTTTCCTGCCCAATTCTCCTGGGCACCTTTTTCTAGAATTCCTTCAAACTCCACAGCGCCATCCACGACAACTTGCACCCATGCCCGCTCGGTAAGCTTCACATCAATAGAGACTGGAGAATTAGGGTCGGCGGGAGGAGAGGCGATCGGGGTGACAGAAGGCGTTGGACTTGCCGTTACAGGAGTTTCCTCTGGCGTAGAGACAGCAGGCGATGGAACCGGAGTTACAGCCGGAGCAGCAGGCTTAACAGCTTGAGATGGCTGAGAAACAGGAGTCTTGGCGATCGGGGCGCTGGGTTTTAGGCGAGGGGCAATAACACCAAAGACAAGACCTGCCAAAGCTGCCAGGGCAATGCCGCCAATGAGTAAATACGGAGGACGAGAAGAAGGTAGTTCTGCGGGCTGCCACACGGTCGTTGTCGAGGGAACATAGGCATTCCCTGGTTCGGGGTCAGGCAGAGCTGTTTTAGATTCTTGGTGGGCTGTAAAAGCAGAGATAACGGGAACTGCATTAACCGGAAACCGTTTGGATAGTTCGCTGCCGTCTAACCCTAAAGCATCGCCATAGCGTCGAATAAAGCCTTGGACAAAAACGGGTTCAGGCAAAACTTGTTCCTGTCCTGCCTCGATCGCCTTTAATAACCGCAGCGGAATATAAGTCTTAGTGGCAATATCCTCTAAGGTTCGCCCCTCCTCTTCGCGCACTTCGCCCAGGAAGGTACCAATTGCTTTGAGTTGGTCAAGTTGCTCTGAGTCCAAACTAACCACGCCGATTTCCCCCAGCCGATAAAACTTAACTTGAATTTTAGCCTACTCTGAGTTCCCCCTTTGTTCAAGCCAGCATTGATACCAACTTAAACTTAATCAGCCCCTCTGCGATCGCCTTGCCCCTTTTTCGGTTACGGCGCGCCCGTTGTTTGTGCTGCCGTCTCCATAAACACTGTTTGCGAATCTTGCTCAGTGCCAGGCGAGCTAGGTCGGCGTTGGATGTAGTGTCCATCGGGTTGTAAGTCCCAGGCGTGGCGGTTGTCTGCCAGCATAATGCCTAAAATTTCTTGAATATCTTTTGTAATTTCTGGGTCTTCAACAGGGGTAATTACTTCGACTCGGCGATCGAGGTTGCGGGGCATCCAGTCGGCGCTGCCAATGAAAACTTCTTCCTGTCCATCATTATGGAAGTAAAAGATCCGCGAGTGTTCTAAATACCGCCCGACAATACTGATCACCTTAATATTATCGCTAACGCCAGGGACTCCAGGACGCAGACAGCAAATGCCACGAATGATCAGGTCAACTTTCACGCCCGCTTGAGAAGCTTGGTACAAGGCTTGAATCATTTGTGGATCAACCAGTGCATTCATTTTTGCCACAATGCGGGCATGGCGATTGCCCTGAGCGTGCTCAACTTCTCGCCGAATCAGCGTCACCATGCGATCGCGCAAATTAACGGGAGCCACCAGGAGTTTGCGATAGCTGCGTTGCCGGGAGTAACCTGTCAAATAATTGAATAAATCCGTTAAGTCGGCTCCCAAATCTTCTCGGCAACTTAGCAAGCCCACGTCAGTATAGAGCCGTGCGGTTTTGTGGTTGTAGTTGCCTGTCCCGATGTGGAAATAACGGCGAATGCGCGCGGCTTCGCCGTTACCGCGAGGGTCGCCCTCCCGCCGCACCACCAAAATTACCTTAGTATGAGTTTTCAAACCCATCAACCCATAAACCACATGCACGCCCGCACTCTCTAGTTTGCGTGCCCGGTGAATATTATTCTCCTCATCAAATCGAGCCTTCAGTTCCACCAGCACCGCCACCTGCTTACCATTCTCGGCAGCAGACATCAGCGCGTTAATAATTGGAGAATCGCCAGCAGTGCGATAGAGAGTCATCTTAATTGCCAGCACATTCGGATCAAAAGCTGCCTGCGTAATAAACGTTTGAACCGATCTACCAAAAGAAAAGTAAGGATGATGCAAAAATACATCGCCTCGACGAATCACCGAAAAAATGTCTTCCTTATCTTCAGTCGGTGCTGCCAGTTTTTCAAGCGTTAACTCATTCGTTCTTCGGAGACGAGGCGGTGTAATCACAGTACGAGGATTATCTTTCAGCTTAGGAACTGGCAGCGCCATCAATGCCATTAAATCTCTTAGCCCTAGCAGCCCTTCAACTTCGTAAATGTCGCTTTCAGTCAGTTCCAACTCTTCTTTCAAAGTTTGACGAATAAACTCAGGGATATTGGCTTGAATCTCCATGCGCACTGCCATTCCGCCTAAACGTCGCTTGCGAAGTTCTTGCTCAATTGCCTGCAATAAATCTTCCGCTTCATCTTCTTCTAATTCAAAATCTGCATTGCGGGTAATCCGAAAGGGATAATACTCCAGAATATCCATCCCCACAAACAAAAACTTAAGGTTGTGAGCGATCACTTGCTCTAGGGGAATGCCCGTCCAAACGGTCGATCGCCCTTTAACTTCGACTTGCAAATCTGGCGGCAAAACGATGAACCGAGGCAGAACATCGGGCACCTTAACCCTGGCAAAATGCTCTTCCTTCGTCTCAACATCCTTAACCACTACTGCCAAATTGAGGCTGAGATTGGAAATATGAGGAAAAGGATGCCCCGGATCAACCGCTAAGGGGGTTAAGACCGGAAAGATTTGTTCTTCAAAGTAGCTTTTTAAATAGAGCCGCTGCTCTTGGTTGAGATCAATGTAATTCAGTAAGTAAATTCCTTTGGCGGCAAGCTGAGGACGGATTGCTTCCTCAAAGTGGCGATTTTGCTGCTGTGCCATAGGCAGAAGGCGACTGGCGATCGCCTCAATTTGCGCTTCGGGCGATCGACCATCGGGCGAGAGTTGATGAACCTCTGCTTCTACTTGCTGTTTCAGGGCTGCCACCCGCACCATAAAAAACTCGTCCAAGTTAGAGCTAAAAATCGCCATAAACTTCAGACGTTCTAGCAGCAGCGTGCGTGGATCAAACGCTTCATGCAAAACACGGTTGTTAAACTCTAGCCAGCTTAGCTCGCGGTTAAAGTAATACTGTGGGCTGGTTAGGTTGATTTCTTCGGGCACAGCTTTTCTAACTCGGGGCATGAGTCTGAGACGACGTAGGGCTTAGCAATTTTAGCAGGGGGAATCCAAAACAGGTCAAGGCAATTGCCCAAATTCTGCATCTTCAATTCCTTTCCACCACTCACCCAAGTTCATCACATCTTGGTGAATATCCGCAAGCTCAGCTTCATACTGTTCAGGCGCTAGCGACAAACGACGCTCTGCAAGCTTCTGAAGCCGAAGTTGAGCCAAGAGCCAAGGCTTGGAAATCCCATCGATCGCCTCCAAATATCTTGCCAGATCTTCGCTATCCATAAGTCTAAAAAGTGTTGAAGTGCCTTTTAAGGTAGCAAACAAAGCAAGGAACCGAGACGCTTATTGAAACGCCTCGGTTCAAATTTTCTGAAAATCTTAGATCTCAGCTACACCTAGCTGCAAGCCGCCAAGTTTTGAGCAGCAAAATCCCAGTTCACCAACTGATCCAAGTAATTGGAAATAAAGTCAGGTCTACGATTTTGAAAATCGACATAGTAGGCATGTTCCCACACATCTAACGTCAGCAAAGGCGTTTGCCCATGCACCAAAGGGTTCTCAGCATTGCCCGTCTTAGTGACTTTCAAAGCACCGTTATCCAACACTAACCAAGCCCAACCACTCCCAAACTGAGTAGCAGCAGCAGTCTTGAAAGCTTCCTTAAGCTTGTCAAATCCACCCAAGTCACTATCAATTTTTGCTGCCAAATCACCCGTCGGTGTGCCGCCGCCATCGGGCTTCATGCTGCTCCAAAAAAAAGTATGATTCCAAACCTGAGCCGCATTATTGAAAATGCCTGCCTTATCTGCATCACCAAAGCTTGTCTTGATCACTTCCTCGATCGGCATATCAGCCATGGGAGTATCTTTGACCAAGTTGTTCAGATTAGTCACATAGGCAGCATGATGCTTGCCGTAATGAAACTCAAACGTACGCGCTGACATGTTGTGAGCTTCAAGCGCACCTGGGTCATAAGGTAAGGGAGATTGTGTAAATGCCATTGTGCTTCATCCTCTCGGTTCAGACTATTGATAGAATTTTATATCAAAAATAGATTCTCTGACCACTTGTCAAAGAACCTCATCCTTTTGGACAGAAATCTCTAAAATAGTAGAGAAGTCTGACTCTTCTTCTGCAAATACACTGCTGACAATGCCTTATGTTTGATGCTCTTGCCGATCGCCTGGAATCTGCCTGGACAAAGCTCCGGGGACAGGACAAAATTTCTGACTCCAATATTCAGGATGCGCTGCGTGAAGTCCGTCGAGCTTTATTAGAAGCCGATGTTAACCTGCAAGTGGTTAAAGACTTCATCGCCGAGATCCAAGAGAAGGCGCAGGGATCACAGGTCGTTTCTGGCGTTCGCCCCGACCAGCAATTTATCAAAGTGGTCTATGACGAGCTAGTTGCTGTCATGGGCGAAACAAACGTGCCCCTGGCAGAAGCTAGTTCAGCCCCTACTGTTGTTTTGATGGCGGGCTTGCAAGGCACAGGTAAAACGACGGCAACGGCAAAGTTGGCGCTTCATCTGCGCAAGCAAGAGCGCACAACGCTGCTGGTCGCAACTGATGTCTATCGACCTGCGGCGATCGACCAGCTAGTCACATTGGGTAAGCAAATCAATGTGCCCGTTTTCGAGATGGGCAGTGATGCTAATCCTGTAGAAATTGCCCGTCAAGGAATTGCCAAAGCCAAAGCCGACAGCATTAACACCGTCATTGTTGACACTGCCGGACGGCTGCAAATTGACCAGTCCATGATGGATGAACTGGCGCAAATTAAAGCCGCCGTTCAACCCCACGAAGTTTTGCTGGTAGTCGATGCGATGACAGGGCAAGAAGCCGCCAGCCTGACCCGCACCTTCCATGAGCAAATTGGCATTACGGGCGCAATCCTCACCAAAATGGATGGCGACACGCGCGGAGGAGCGGCTCTATCAGTCCGTCGCATTTCAGGGCAACCGATTAAATTTATTGGGGTCGGTGAAAAAGTTGAGGCGTTGCAGCCGTTTTACCCCGATCGCATGGCTTCTAGAATTTTGGGCATGGGCGACGTGCTGACTTTGGTTGAAAAAGCCCAGGAAGAGGTCGATTTTGGTGAGGCAGAGAAGCTGCAAGAAAAAATCTTGAGCGCTAAGTTTGACTTTACCGATTTTTTGAAGCAAACCCGCATGATGAAAAACATGGGGTCTTTAGCTGGAATTATGAAGCTAATTCCAGGCATGGGCGGCAAAATTTCGGATGAACAGCTTCAGCAAGGCGAAGTGCAACTGAAGCGAGCAGAAGCCATGATTAGTTCAATGACGCTGGAAGAACGACGCGACCCTGATTTGCTAGCCGGTTCACCCAGCCGCCGCCGCCGCATTGCCAAAGGCGCAGGATTTGGGCTAGACGCAGTTAGTAAGTTGGTCAGCGACTTCCAAAAAATGCGATCGATGATGCAGCAAATGGGGCAAGGCAACTTTCCAGGAATGGGTGGAATGCCAGGAATGGGTGATATGTTTGGCGGCGGCGCACCTGCGGCTAGTCAAGGGCAGGCTCCGGGCTGGCGAGGATATCCGGGGGGTGCAAATCCTTCTAAAAAGAAGAAGAAAGAGAAGAAAAAGAAGGGGTTTGGAAACCTTTAGCTTCTGTCGTTTTAGTTCTGTTCAAGTTGGACAGATAATTCCTAATGTTGATCATCAGGGTGTTCCCTACCGTGATAGGCTCATAGGTGTAGGATTCATATTTCATGGTATCCCTACGCTTTGCCTTTGCCGATGAGGCTGCTATAAATTCCGTTACAAAACAGACTAGACAGACTAGATAGATTAGGAGCGATCGCAATAATGGTTCTGAAATTTTTGGGCATTGGTAAAAAATCTGAATTTATCTTAGAAGCACCTCCCGCCGACTCCGAGTCTGCCGCCAAAGCTAAGCCTGCCACTGAGTCTATTGACCCTGCTAATCCCGAAAAAGTCCATGTGGAGGCGAAAGCTGTGCTTGCTCCTACAGTTAAGCAGATCTCGGAGGCGACCTCAAAATCAAAGGTGGTAGAGACATCAAAGGAGGAGGCGAAAGCTATCAAGGAAGAGGCGAAAGCTGGACTTGCTCCCGTTGTCGATCAGGTTTCTAAGGCAACATCAAAAGTAAAAAAGACTTTAAAAGAAGCAACCGCTGAGAAAAAAGGGGCTAAAGCAGAAAAAGCTGGTACTAGTGCGGCTTCAGCAACTCCTGCTCCTAAGCCTGAACCGACTCTTACCAATTTTGCTACGACCCTTCAAGTTAACAATACTCCTCGCCGTCGTCCCGGCCCTAGCCTCGACATGTTTAAAGACATGGCAAAACAAGTTAATCCTCGTAAGTAAGAGTGAGTCAGCGAACAAGCTAACAGATGAAGCGATCGGGGTTTTTCATAAGCCCCGATTTTTGTTGAAAGAATGCTTAAAAATTAGCCCACTATAGAGATGAAAAGCGGCATCCCAGTAGGTTGGGGCTTTGCGAAAGAGATGAATATGGGTTGGAAAGGCTTGGAGAAAGGCAAAGTGTTCTTGAGTGGTTTCAGCAAACGCCGTAAAGTCTGACCGACAGGGAACAGATGCCAGACGATCGCCCAAAAAGTGAGCCAACAGATTCCACCGTATCCGAGTTGTACCCTGGTGATTGACCACTGTGTCTTGCTCAAACAAGACACCTTGTTGAAACTGGTAGGTGCGATCGCAAAATCGCAAAATACAATGACGTTTTGGCAAATGCAAATCTAACACCTGTGCGTAATCTTGAGTTTTCTCTTTACGCATTAGTTTTTTACGACTGTCTAAATCCACTACGTCTTCAAAAATTGGCAGCAATCCCTCAACCCGATGAGTCACCTCAGACCAATCAAACGCTAAACTTCCGGTCTGATCTACCTCATTTTGGCAAATCACCGTTGCCCCCGGCGAAACCCCTTGAAGATAATTGACCCGCAGCACCCGCACCCCTTGAAGTCGCTCTAGGGAAGTCCAAAAAGCGGGGATTCCAGCTTTGCGAAGCTGCTGTCCATAAAATTCTAGCTCTCCGATCGCCCCTGTGCGGTACAATCGCCATCCTCGGCTAGGAAGCTGCAACCGAGCCGTATAGGCATCTATCCTCATAATTCGAGCAAAGCTTTGAGCCGCTAAGTGACGAGCATCACCCACAATGGGTTCTAAGATCAAAAATCCAACTTTGGCATGATCAGGGTCAGCCGTGGCTTGGGAAATTGCTTTGACCTGCTGCGCTTGAGCAATTGCCTCTAACCGTTGGAGTCCTTGCCGCGCCTGGTTTACCACTTTAGGATGAGTGACAGATTGCAAAATTTGTCGATAAGCCGCTGCCGCCGCTGGCAACTTCCCTAATGCTTCGTATAGCCGCCCTACATAAAGCTGAACAAAAGGGTGGTCAGGATTTTGCTGCCGTAGAGGCTTGAGGAGTTGGGCAGCAGTTTTGTAATCCTGGCGATCGAGAGCAGCTTCAACAGATTCAAACATAGTGGCAGATGTTGCTTGATTAGCTTAAACGTTCCCTTGAATTCATGGCATCACACGCCGCACCGACTAAAGAAAGAGCCACTAAGGGTGCAGTGACAGCGCGAAGAATGCGGGAACCTAGAGAAACAGGCTGGTAACCAGCCGCGATCGCTCGTTCAATTTCTGCTGGAGTCCAACCGCCCTCAGAACCCGTTGCCAACGCAATAGAACCGTGGCTTTCAGGGTTTAAGCCTCCGGTCAATCGATCGATCGCTGCTGGGAGACAGTTTAACAAATGGGGATGATGTCCACGGGCTTCGCAAAGGTAACAGGTAGCGCTGGTGGAGTTCCAGGTCTGGAGGGCTTCCGACCAAGAGATCGGCGAGAAAACTTGAGGAATGATCTGACGTTCACATTGCTCGGCGGCTTCTTGGGCGATGCGTTGCCAACGATCGCCTTTTTGGGGGCTGGGTTTAAGCACAGTGCGATCGCTAATAATGGGCAAAATGCGCTCTACTCCAAGCTCAGTAGCTTGCCGGACTATATCATCCATGCCGTTTTTGGGCAGGGCAATCAACAGCGTTACAGAAATAGGCAACTCGGTTTTGGCAAAGACAGGCTCTAGCATTTCTGCTGTCAAAGCATTTTCCTTCAAACTCGCCAGCCAGCCATTGCCTCGTCCATCCATGGCAATAAAGCGATCGCCCTCATTCAGACGCAATACATGATGCAAATAGTGCCGCTGTTGGGCATTAATCTGAATCTGCTGCCCTGATATTTGGTTAGCAGCAATGGTAAGCCGTTGAAGTTGAGCCATCAATTTTTAGTATCACTGTAAAAAGAATTAGACAAGGCTTGTTACAAACTTGTAATAATCTGTTATGTTTATTTACATGAAGTTACACGAATAAGGTTGAAGTCATGACGATTCTAATTGCTCTGTTCGCTATTGCCTGGGTTGCTGCTGCTGTTATTGGAACCCAAGCTTATTTTCGAGGTGAGCAAACTAAGCCGATTCATGCTCGCAACTGGCGCTCCGAGTCTTTTGAGAAGCTAGCAGTGTCTGTTACAGGAATTGAAACCGATTTTGGCGATCGTGTCCCAGCCTTCTCCGTTGATGCATACGACAGCACTACCCTTCCCAGCGCATAGGTCGCTCATTGGTTCGCTACTCTAACTATCAATTTTTCTAAAAGCTTTTTAATCCCCAGCGGACTCTCCTCCGTTGGGAATTTTTATAGGTTCTGTTCAACCTTTTTTAACGAGTACCTGATCTCCTTCAATTTTTGCCGTGTAGAGGGGCAGGGACTGGGTTGCAGGGCCTTGCAACAGCTTTCCATCATTAGCAAATTTAGAATCATGGCAGGGGCAAATAAAAGTTTGATCAGCCTTCCATTCCACGTTGCAACCCGCATGATTACAAGTAGGGTCAACTGCAACAAGTTGATTATCCGGTTCACGAACCACCAACGCTTTTCCGAGTAACAGCTTTTCATTCAAGATCTGACCTTTTTGATCCAGATCAGCAACAGTTCCAACCACTTCAAAACCATCTGTACGAGGTGCAGCAGGTGCAGCGGGCGCTTGAGACGTGCTTGTCTGCTGTCCACAAGCTGTGACAGTGGCAGGTAAAGTACTCATAACCCCACTCACTCCAACCCAGCTAACAAATTCGCGACGCTTCATCAGGTATACCTCAGGATTAAATCATCTACCCAGATTTTGAGTCTTTACACCATCATATCCAGTCGGCTCTAAACATTACCCGGTCAGCCCTGACATTTTGATCAAACATTACTTTCAGTTATCAGTCAGAGTTTTGCATTCCTCTAGCTTTGTGGTTATCGATGCGCAACCTTAGTGGCTAGGGTGATAGGTGGGATAGCAGTAGCTGGGGTGACATCAGTTAGTATTTCTGCTTTAAAGGGAAATGTCACCATTAAAGCCAAGACGGTTAGAAAAGCTGTACTTAAAGCAGTTCTATGACGTGAACTAGGCATTTTCGTTCTCCTTTAAGAAAATTAGCTCAGGAAGACTTAAGCAAATCGCAGCACCAGGAACATGCCACCAGGGCATTAATACCAAAATGGGGTCATGGGGTTTTCGTCGCCAGAGCTAGAGAAGATTCTTTATCCAGTGGATATGTTAGAGAGCACCTGGTAAAGGAGAGATAAAAATAGGACTTGTGCAGAAGAGATCCCTAACCCCTTAAAAAGGGGCTATTGAGATTCCCTCTTTTTTAAGGAGGGTTAGGGAGGATCTCAATGTGCAATTGCCATTTGCAGTTGCCAGTGCGTGAGTCCTAAAAAAATTACGGTTCGGGAACCCGTACAAAGAAAATGATGTAGCCCTGTTGCAGTTAAACCCGCAGTCCGTTAAATTAGCACTCGTGGGGTGAGAGTGCTAAAGTAAAGCTCTAACCCAAGGTTTTTAAGTTTTGTGGTTCGATTCTACGGTTCCGAAAGGGGCTAAGTATCTGCTGCGAACTTGGCGCTTTAATAAAGCGTTTTTACCCTTTTCAATATCTAGTGTTCTGGAGAATTTTGATATGGCAGCCCTATCTCTGAGCGTTTCTACGGTTAAGCCGCTGGGCGATCGCGTCTTTGTAAAAGTGAGCGCCTCCGAGGAGAAGACCGCTGGTGGGATCTTCCTGCCCGACACCGCTAAAGAAAAGCCCCAAGTTGGCGAAATCGCTGCTGTGGGTCCTGGCAAGCGTGGCGACGATGGTACTCGTCAAGAAATTGAAGTCAAAGTTGGCGACAAGGTTCTTTACTCTAAGTACGCTGGAACCGACATCAAACTCGGTAATGAAGAGTATGTCTTGTTGTCTGAGAAAGATATTTTGGCAGTGGTGGATTAGTTCTATTGAAGACTTTGGGTTTTAGCAGTCGTTCTAAAATCCAAAGTCTTAAATTCCTGCCTCATAACCCAAAATCGTAAATCTAAAATCGAGAAGAAATTATGGCTAAGCGCATCATTTATAACGAAAATGCACGTCGTGCCCTGGAAAGAGGCATTGATATTCTGGCAGAAGCAGTTGCAGTGACGTTGGGCCCCAAGGGTCGCAATGTGGTGCTAGAGAAAAAGTTTGGCGCTCCTCAAATTGTCAATGACGGTGTGACGATCGCCAAAGAGATCGAATTAGAAGATCACATTGAAAACACAGGCGTGGCATTGATTCGTCAAGCCGCTTCCAAAACCAACGATGCAGCAGGCGACGGCACCACTACAGCAACCGTTTTGGCTCATGCAATGGTTAAAGAAGGTCTGCGGAACGTAGCAGCGGGTGCAAACGCCATTTCGCTGAAGCGCGGCGTAGACAAAGCAACGGCTTTCTTGGTAGATAAGATTGCTGAGCACGCTCGCCAAGTCGAAGATTCTAAAGCGATCGCTCAAGTCGGCTCTATCTCTGCGGGTAACGACGAAGAAGTTGGCGCGATGATTGCTGAAGCGATGGAAAAAGTCGGTCGGGAAGGCGTGATTTCCTTGGAAGAAGGCAAATCGATGACCACCGAACTAGAAGTCACTGAAGGGATGCGCTTTGACAAAGGCTATATCTCTCCTTACTTCGCCACTGACACTGAGCGCATGGAAGCCGTGTTGGACGAGCCTTACATCTTAATTACAGACAAGAAAATCACTTTGGTTCAGGACTTGGTACCTGTCCTAGAGCAGGTTGCTCGTTCTGGTCGTCCTCTGCTAATTTTGGCAGAAGATATTGAGAAGGAAGCTTTGGCAACCTTGGTCGTGAACCGTTTACGCGGTGTTCTGAACGTAGCTGCTGTTAAGGCTCCTGGGTTTGGCGATCGTCGTAAATCCATGCTAGAAGACATTGCGGTTCTTACAGGCGGTCAAGTGATCACCGAAGATGCAGGTCTGAAGCTAGATGCAGTGAAGTTAGAGCAGTTGGGTAAAGCTCGTCGTCTCACCATCACTAAAGACAGCACAACGATTGTGGCTGAAGGCAACGAAGCTGATGTGAAAGCGCGTTGTGAGCAAATTCGTCGTCAAATGGAAGAAACCGAATCTTCCTATGACAAGGAAAAGCTGCAAGAGCGGTTGGCTAAGTTGTCGGGTGGTGTTGCTGTGATTAAAGTCGGCGCAGCAACCGAAACCGAAATGAAGGATCGGAAGCTACGCCTGGAAGATGCCATCAACGCAACGAAAGCTGCGGTTGAAGAAGGGATCGTTCCTGGTGGTGGGACAACTTTGGCTCACTTGTCTCCTGAATTGGAAACATGGGCAAAGGATACTCTTAAGGAAGAGGAATTGATCGGTGCGCTGATTGTGGCTCGTTCCTTGGCGGCTCCCCTAAAGCGAATTGCTGAGAACGCAGGTCAGAACGGTGCAGTTATTGCTGAACGCGTTAAAGAGAAGCCTTTCAACGTGGGCTTTAACGCGGCAACCAATGAGTTCGTGGATATGTTTGAGGCGGGCATTGTTGACCCTGCTAAAGTAACTCGTTCGGCATTACAAAATGCTGCTTCGATCGCGGGCATGGTGCTAACCACAGAATGTATTGTGGTTGACAAGCCTGAGCCTAAGGATGGCGCTCCTGCTCCTGGCGGCGGCGGCATGGGTGATGATTACGGTTACTAAGATTTGTCAGATTTATAACTAGGTCTGTGAATTGATGAGAGGGCGATCGCTGCAAGGCGATCGCCCTTTTTTGTTGAGTCCTTAAAGGTTAGGAAGTAGCACAATAATGTCCTGATCAGCAGAATGCACCAAAGTCTTGAAGACAGAAGTACATTCCACTGTTGAGGTGGCAACCCCCTGCGGGTATCTCGAAGCGCGCTTTATGCCAAGCGATAACGGATCAGCACACTCATCACTTCACCAGGATTAGGCGCAGGTAGCAATCCACTCCAGTCTCCAGCCTCAGCATAGCCGCGCTGGTGTAATTCATGGATGTTCTCGCGCACGCCTTCAGCAGAGCCAATCAGCAGCACTGCCAATTGTTCTCGGTGGGGCATGGGCTGAGGTGATGCCGACCTCTGAGCATCAACCGCTGACTGAATGGGCAATTTGCTTCGGAGCTTGCTTCGCAATGTCGTATTCATTTGCATTAATCCTTTGAGTTTCTGGGTAAAGAAAACCCAAAACCTAGCCGCCCATCATAGTCGTAGCGAATCAGGGCGGCTAGGGGATGTTAAAATCTCCGACAGCCACCAGACTGCGTGTACAGTTTGGGGGTTAGCCGTCCATCTGCTGCGCTAACAGCAATGGGCGGTGCTAGGTTTTTGGGGTCTGGCTGTGTGAAATAGAACACAGCCTTAGCTTTGGAGAATACCGAGGTTTGTTGGTGAAAGTCAAGGGGATGAAGGATTTTTGTGACATGATGTTGCCCTTGAAGCGAGGGGCGATCGCTCCCTAATAAAAGACGCTGAGTCAATTGCCGACTCAGCGCCATCATCATGACTCTCAATTAAGCAATTGCGCTAGCACTCACCCCTGCATCGGCTGGTTGTGCTTTGCGATCGGGGCGCTTGCGATCACTTTTGCGGGTTCCGCCTGCCATTTTGTATTCGTTGCTGTTTTTGCCGTATTGGTAAGCAACAGCGATCAGCATTTGTTCTGTTTGGTCTGCCAGTGCTTTTTCAGCAGCGCTCATTTCGGTATGGGCATCATCGACAAGAGAGAGAGCGGTGTTGTATTTCTCTATCTTAATCCGGGCATCTTCGAGCAAGGATGAGTAAACTTGGACAGAGAAGCCGTTGCCGAGGTCGAGCTTAGTATCAATTGATTTGACGGCTGCTAGGCGAGTTTGGGCTTTTTCAACGATTTGCGATGACCGTTTCTTTTGACGAGACATTGTAGATGGTTCCTGTTGTTGAGCTTGGTCACTTTCTACAGTATGAGTAAGGCGGGGCGATCGTTCACCGTGATACTGATGAGGTTTGTATCTTTTTTGACTTATTTAGTGGGTGGCGATCGTGGTTATACGGTGAGAAGTTGATGTGATGGGGTGATTGAAAGGATTGGGCTAGTTGTTTTTTGAGTTGGGGCGATCGGAATTAGAGTTGGGGCGGGTGAAATTTAATTTAGAGTACTGGGAATTAGATTTAAGGCACTCTCAATTAGATTCAGGGCACTCTCAATCTGATTTTGCCTTTTTCTACTTATTGATTGGGCGATCGAAAGAGAGGCATTTGAGGCAAAAAATGTTTCTCGTAACGAACTTGATTTAGGAAATGACAGGGCTGATTCCGTCTAATTGCGTGAAAAGGATGTTGGACGGAAAAAAGGAGGAAAACAGTCCGAAAAAATGTGAAGAATTCTGGCTAATCCTGAAAAATAGGGATATTATACGGGAAGAATTTTGGGTTAGTCCTCCGGATGGAATGTTACGCCGAATTGATTCGGGCTAATTGTCTCCTAGGGGTGTTATGCCGAACTAACTCAGTCTAAGTAATAGTTGGGCTGCTGGCTGTTGGTGAGGACAGTGCAATCAAGTTACTTGTCAGGATTCATTGACTGTTGTAGGAGAGTAGGAGATTGATTGCTAGTACGGAATTAAACACATTGAAGACTAACCAAAAACTATGACTGTAGGAGCCTTTGCTGGAGGTGAGTTTCTTGGACCCGCTGTAACAGTGGCAATCATAGCTTGGGATGCCATAGATACATATAACACAGAGGTAAAGAATCGCCCTCAATTAAGGCAAAACATTGAGGATTATTTCAAGGGAATGAAAGGAGATATTTTGGGCGATGGACAGAACGGAATTCAAAAATTGATTTCAGACATTGAAGCAAGCGCGAGAAAAAGTGTCTCCACCTCACGTTTTCCATTCCTGCATTTCTAGCGAAAGCTCTTGAATTAAGGATTTCATTGGCAATTGATTGTCACTGCTATCTATAGACGAGTCTCGAAACTAGGTGAACTATAATGCTACAGAGATTCAATAACTATCAGACACATACCTTCGAGCAGAAAACTCTCTTGGCGGGGGCGTTTAAAAAAGTAGATCTCGAAATACAACGTATTAGAGCCACCATACATGAAAAGCAAGGTTTCTGGCTCTTCAAAACCCATGTCTATTCTAAAGAAACACTCTTCAGTGAACTACATCATGGAAAGATTCTGAAGATATTGGACAACATTGACAATCTTGCTGTGATTTGGAACAGGCATGGTGTTCTGACTCCTGATGGAATAAAATTTTTTCAACTTAAACACGATGAGATCTACAGTGAACTCAAAAAACTCCAGGATGAAATCAAGGGGAGAGATCCTACATGGTGGGAGAAAGTTGGTGGAGCTTTCAAAGAATTTGTAAATTTTATTAGAGATAACACACCTCAATTTGCTATAGGTTTTCTGATGGAAGTTGCTAGGCATTCAGCCCTTTAGCCTTTCATTAGCCTTTTTCTCCCTAATCCTAAACTCTCTTCTGACGAAACTCAGTTGTTAGAAACAGTAAGGGAGAGCTACATAGATGTTACTGTTCGTCAGGTTAGCTGATGAAGCAAATTGTTGTAGCGTGGTTGAAAGGCGATCGGTGAGTTGCAATGCTCGAGTAGCTTCAGTCCTGAGTCAGGATAGCAGTGAGGCAGTCATGCACTGTTTTTCAAATCCTGCTACCAAGTTATCATGGAGCCATTAAGCATTAGGGGAGACAACTATGCTGAAAACATTCAAGGCTTGGTTGAAAGGAAGTCGTTTGGAGTGGATTGGTGATGTGCCTAATGAATTAGGAGAGCAAATGCTCCAAGTTCATGTCACCTTTCTTGACGACAACCCAGTTCTAGAATCAAAAACACGCGGACAAAGGATGGCTGAAATATTAGCAAATCTTGCTGCTACTCAAGTGTTGAGTAATATTGATCCAGTTTTGTGGCAACAAGAAACTCGGCAAGACCGTTCATTAGTGGGACGATAAACGTGCTTCTTGACAGCAACATTATTATCTACTCTGCACAGCCAGAACATTCTCAGTTGCGGGAATTAGTTGCTGAGCATTCTCCTGCGGTATCAGCCCTCAGTTATCTTGAGGTATTGGGCTATCACCTCCTGACCGAACAGCAACGTCAGTACTTTGAGGAATTTTTTCAGGTTGCTCAAGTTCTGCCGATATCGCAAGATGTGTTGATTCAAGCGGTAGCTCTGCGACAACAAAGACGAATGACTTTAGGAGATGCGATTATTGCAGGGACTGCATTGGTGCATAAGTTAACATTGATCACCAGAAACGTAGATGATTTTCGTTGGATTGCTAAACTTAATCTGCTGAATCCGTTTGATACTGATGTATCCAGCGCGGTCTAACATAGCCTGAGGTAGGCGATCGGCTTCCCCAGCTAAAATAGAGGAATAAAGTCAAACCGATGACTGTTCAGTAACTTCGCTACAGCAAAAAGGAATCGATCGCCCAAGTCCAATAACTCCTACCCCATCAGTACGAAGGCATAGCGCGCTGCTTCGCAGATACCGCAAGGGTCGCCTTTCCCATGAACAATAACTGAACTGCTGCGACAAGCGCGCTGCTTTGCAAATATCGCAAGGGTCGCTGTGAGACATCTACAAGCGATCGTCGATAATAGGCAGTGAACATCTTCCAGTATAGGAGTCATTTATGTTGCCACAAGAACTGAAGGAGCAGGTCTTTAAGCTACCGCCTAGCGATCGCATCGCGTTAGTAAGTGCCATCATTGAGTCCTTACAGGACACGTCAGTTTCTCAGCTTGACCGCTCTAGCGCTATTCAACGGATGCGAGGCTTACTGAAAACAGATCAACCTGCACCGACGGATGAAGAAGTAGCCGCAATGTTGGAACGACGGGTGGAGAAGTACCTTTAGTGAGAGTTTTAATTGATACCAATATTGTCCTAGATTTCCTGTTGCAGCGAGAGCCATTTTTTCAAGACGCAGAACGGCTGTTTCAAGCGATCGATGCGGGTCAAGTCGTCGGCTACGTAACGGCAACAACACTCACAGATATTTTCTATATTTCTCGCAAACACACTCGCAGCGTTGAGCAGGCACGGCAAGCAGTCTCAGAAACGCTGATTGCTATGGTCATTTGTTCTGTTAACCGAGCAGTCTTGGAATCAGCATTCGGATCTGGTCTGGCTGATTTTGAAGATGCCGTTCAAATTTTTTGTGCAGTCGCCCAAGGATTAGATGCTATTTTGACCCGCGATATGCAAGGGTTTTTAAGCTCGCCTGTACCTGTTTTGTCCATTCAAGAGTTTTTGCAGCAACTAGAGACGCAAAATAATGGTTAATTGATTGTGGATCACAGACAGCTAGGAACTGCCGATTTAAGAGGAAGCTGAATATCTTTTTCACTAAAATTAAGAGGCTAACATGGCAGTTTTACTGCTCTATGAGGTCTTGAACCAGGATGAGGAAATTGCAAACCGTAAAAGCTCTAGAAGAGTTAGAGGATGTTTGAAAAGTCAGCTAGTCGGTAAAAAAGCTCTCTCAGTGTAAGCTGCGAATAGAAAGCACGCAGCACCGAGAAAGCAATATGAGTAAAGCATATCCCAGCAATCTGACTACTGGA